>CAIXTG010000179.1 GCA_903922325.1 uncultured Actinomycetes bacterium | reverse complement strand
CTAATAAATCACTCAAAGCCAAACAACAGAACGCAACAGTGCCGCCAAAGAGATGCCCGTTTGGATATGCGATCAAAGAAGTTGCGATAACCCCAGCTGCACCAATCGTGGTTACCGAATTTGGAGTCAGTCCGATACGCAGCAGGCCTCGCGCGGTTGGTGAGATTATGCGCACCACCGCGGGCTTGAAAATGTCACTAATCATCGTGTCCCATCGTAGGCTGTAGACATGAGTTCATCTAACTTACGCGTGCATGTTTACGGGCACGAGAGCGCTTTTTTGCCCGAGATAGCTGCTCAGTTTGGCGCAACTGTAAGCACTCAGAGCGAGTTCGAATCAGATTTAGCAATCTTTGCAGTCAACCCAAACACCGGCATCTCCCCTGACTCGATCGCAATCTGGGAATCACTTGATGATTACCTGATTCCTCGATTAATCGTCGTAACTGGTTTAACAGGTAACGACGGCGATTTCGATGATGCCGTGATGCTTGCTAACCGAGTATTTGAACAATGCGTGACTCCATATTTAGTTTTACACGATGATGGCGGTTCACCATGCGCTCTGATCTCGCTCAGTGATTTGAGAATTACCAACTACCAAAACGGAACTTCGATAGAAATCGAAAGTGCCGATGAACATAAAACTTTGGTAAGTGAATTTCGAGATGAATACCTAATTGCGATTGATCAGATGGGACCTGATGCATTTGCTGCAGGCCTACTTTTTCCGGCGATCCCGATTGATTTCAATACCGGGCTAGGAATTAAAGAAGTTCGCGAATATATAGCTGAGCTTTAAATTACCAAGCAGCTGCGATTAAATCCCGAGACTGACTTAGTAATTGCGGCAAAACTTTTGTCTGACCAATGATGGGCATGAAGTTAGCATCGCCTGACCAACGCGGAACGATGTGCTGGTGAATATGTGCAGCAACACCAGCTCCTGAAATTGCTCCCTGATTCATTCCTAAATTAAATCCGGCAGGCGAACTAACTTTTCGAAGTGTCGACATCGCATGTGAAGATAGTTCACTAATTTCATTTCGCTCTGAATCAGTCAGATCAGTTAAATCAGCGACATGTCGGTAAGCGCAAACCAATAAGTGACCTGCGTTGTATGGGTATAAATTCATAACCACGTACGCCTCGACGCCTCGCGCAACTATCAAGCCTTCTTGATCGCTCAAGGTCGGGATCCGGCAGAACGGACATTCAATATCGTTGCCAGGAAGCGGTCGATTATCGCCAGTTAAATACTCCATGCGGTGTGGAGCCCATAAGCGTTGCCACGCATCAGGTATTCCGGCTCCCCCGACTATCTCGGACATGGTTAGACCTGAGTGCGTTCAGCAACGATTTTCTTGATTTCAGAAATCGCTTCAGCTACTGGAATTCCATTTTTCTGTTCGCCGTTGCGATAGCGGAACGAAACTGCGCCAGCAGCTTGATCTTCTTCGCCGGCGATCACCATGAATGGAATCTTCGACATCTGGGCATTGCGTACTTTCTTTTGCATGCGGTCGTCGGATGCATCTAATTCAACTCGTAAGCCTGCTTTGCGCATTTGATTCATCACATCAGAAAGATAAGGAGTGAAAGCTTCGGCAACTGGAATTCCGATTGCTTGAACTGGTGCCAACCATGGCGGGAATGCGCCTGCGTAATGTTCGGTGAGAACTCCAAAGAAACGTTCGATCGAACCAAATAAGGCACGATGAATCATTACTGGACGCGAACGTGAACCATCAGTATTTGCATATTCCAATTCGAAACGTTGCGGCAATTGGAAATCAACTTGGATCGTGGACATCTGCCAGGTACGACCGATTGCATCTTTTGCTTGTACTGAAATCTTTGGCCCGTAGAACGCAGCGCCACCTTCATCAAGAACCAGATCTAGACCTTGCAAAGTTGCCGCTTGTCTTAGAGCTTCGGTTGCGGCAACCCATTCTGCATCCTCACCAACTGATTTTTCCGGATTGCGAGTTGAAAGCTCTAAGTAAAAATCATTAAGTCCGTAGTCACGCAATAAATTAAGTACGAAGGTAAGCAGCGAATCAAGTTCACCTGGCATCTGCTCTG
>CAIXTG010000178.1 GCA_903922325.1 uncultured Actinomycetes bacterium | reverse complement strand
CACGTCCGAAGACACAGGTTCCTAAGACCTGCGTGTCTGCCATTTCACCACTCCCGCTTAAGAGTGCCTTCATAACTTCCGTGGTACCTAGATAATTTTCGCCGAGCATGCCTTAAAAAACATGTCCAGCTGCTGTCCGCTAGATACTGGGCAAGATTAGAGGTAAGTTCGGCATAGTTACAAACGAGCGCGTACGAAAGGGTCAAACCATGGCTTTAACACCAACTCCCGCAGATAAATTCACGTTCGGTCTCTGGACCGTGGGCTGGCAGGCACGCGACCCATTCGGTGATGCAACTCGAGAAGCCCTTGACCCAGTTCGCACAGTTAACGAGCTCGCTGCGCGAGGTGCTTACGGCGTGACTTTCCACGATGACGACCTAATTCCATTTGGCAGTAACGATGCTGATCGCCAAGCGCACATCGATCGTTTTAAGGCCGCACTTGCAACTTCAGGAATGAAAGTTCCGATGGCGACTACAAATCTATTTACTCATCCGGTTTTCAAGGATGGCGCATTCACTTCAAACGATCGCGATATTCGCCGCTATTCGATTAAGAAGACAATGCGCAACATTGATCTTGCTGCTGAACTAGGCGCTGAAATTTATGTTGCATGGGGTGGTCGCGAAGGTGCTGAATCAGATGGCGCTAAAGATGCCTACGTTGCACTCGATCGTTTCCGCGAAGCGTTTAACACTCTTGGCCAATATGTTTTAGATAATGGTTACAACATTAAGTTTGCAATTGAACCAAAACCAAATGAACCTCGCGGTGATATTTTCTTGCCAACTATTGGTCACGCATTAGCTTTTATTAATTCACTAGATCATCCAGAACTAGTTGGTCTTAATCCAGAAGTTGGTCACGAACAAATGGCCGGACTTAACTTTGTGCACGGAATTGCCCAAGCGCTATGGCATAAGAAGTTATTCCATATCGATCTAAATGGTCAGCATGGGCCAAAGTATGATCAAGATTTAGTTTTCGGTCATGGTGATTTAAAGTCTGCCTTTTTCTTAGTTGATTTATTGGAACGCTATAACTACAGCGGTCCAAAGCACTTCGATTACAAACCAGCTCGCACTGAAAGCGATAAGGGAGTTTGGGAATCAGCGAGTGCAAACATGCGTACTTACTTAATGCTGAAAGAGCGAGCACTGGCTTTCCGCAATGATCCACGCGTGATTAATGCAATGGCAGAGTCCAATATTCCGGGCTTAGCCGAGCCAACATTTGCTCCAGGTGAAACATGGCGCGATCTCGCAAACGAGTTCCTCGATATTGAGACAGCTGGCAAGCGCGGATATCACTATGAAGCACTTGATCAGTTGGCACTTGAGCACCTAATGGGTGCTAAGTAAAACTAGTTCAGATCTAAACGGCACTGCCGCGGCGAGAAACCGCATCAACGCCAGCTGAAACAAGTAGCACCGCACCGGTAACAATGAACTTGATACCAGCTGCGTAACCAAGCAAACCCATTCCGTTATCAATAACGGCAACTACTAGGCCACCCAGAATCGCATCGCGCATCTTTCCTTTGCCACCGAACAAACTGGTACCACCAATTACTGCCGCGCCAACTGCATAGAGCAGAGTCGAAGAACCACCAGTTGTTGGTGAGATTGAGTTTTGACGTGATGCAAAGAGCAAGCCAGCGATTGCAGATAGTGCAGAACAAATTACGAAGGCTGCGATGCGAATATTTTTCACATTAATACCAGCGCGACGAGCAGCTTCGGCATTTCCACCAACTGCATAGATGTGGCGACCAAAAGCCGTGCGACCAAGTACAAAGGTTCCGATTACCAGTAAGAAGAGAATTACTGGAACTACATACGGAATACCTTTGAGGCTAACAAGTTCGCGGTTGTTACTGCGCTCTAAATTAAGCGCAAAGACGGCCAGGCCAGAAACTCCAACCAAGCTAACTGTTTTGAT
>CAIXTG010000177.1 GCA_903922325.1 uncultured Actinomycetes bacterium | reverse complement strand
CCGTCAATTTTGTAGTTGCTTAAATTTATCCGGTAAACAAAACTAGAATCAAAACCATTAGCTGGCGAACAGATATCGGTGCCTTCTTTATTAAAGCCTTTGCCATACATCGCATAGTTAGTCACGTATAGGTATTTGCCGTCGGGGGAGAAAGAACCTTCAACAGGTGAGCCCTTGTAAGTTCCAGAATATTTGGAATACCCAAAGTCACTGAGCTTTACCGAATCAGGAATTCGTTTAATCAGCTCTTTAGTGTTGGAATCATAAATTGTAATTGAATGCCGGTACATCATGTTGTGGGCACTTACTAAACCAGTGCCTGAAGAACGAACAGATTTAGGGCTGATATCGCCGGTAATTGTCGTTGCTAAAACTAATTTGGTTTGATCGGTTGTGACTTCAGCGCTAGTTAGTTGAGGTAGACCTAAAGAAATTAGAAGTACTAATACTGCAATTCGGCGCATGCGCCAAGAGTAATGCAATTAATTAGTCGTCATCTTCTTCGTCGTCATCATCGTCTGAGTCTTTAGATTTCTTACCATCACTCTTCTTTTTGTCGTGATCGTCGTCGTCATCGTCATCATCGCCTGCTTTTTTAGTTGGGGGCAAGATGATGTCAGTTGAAGCAGTTGAAGATCCTGGCGGTGTGATTGCTGCAGGTGCCTTTGAAGCAGGAGCCGGATTAGTGGCCGCTGGAGCTGCTGGAGTTGAAACTGTTGGTGATTTACTTGAAGTAGCGGAGAAAACTGGTGCACGGTAATCATCGTCATCGCCTTCTTCTTCATCATCGTCATCATCGTCACGAGAAGCAGTTGGCATGGTAATTGCGGTACTTGACTGCGTTTGAGCCGAGCTAGTTGCAACTGGAGAATCTTGAGTTAAATTCAGGGTTTCGGCAGCGATGGCGGAGTTATCGTCATGAGTCAGTAGGGCAAATCCAGCGCCCATCGGAATTACCAGGATGCCTGCCAAGATTAAGGTCAGATTGCGCATTGGCGCAGACTTCTTATTCTTTCGTGGGCGATTTACTGGCTGATCGTTTTCAGCTAGTTCGAACCATTCGGGCTTCTGATTGTTTTCCATGTCCTGAAAATAACTCATAAACCTGTGAGCCTTCTGGGAACGCTAGCGGTGAGTGCTGTGTATTTAACTTAGTAGCCTTGCTCAGTGAGCGTAAATCAGCCAGATAAGAGTTCGGATCTTCGAATTCGGGGCTATCTCGACCTTATGAAACTGCGAGTGGTCGAGCTTTTACTGGTGACCACTTTGCCGGCTTTAGTTTTAGCCCAAAATGGAATTCCTTCCGTTGGATTATCTATCGCCACAATTCTTGGTGGAACTTTGGCAGCAGGTAGTGCAAATGCATTCAACATGGTGATCGAAAGTGAAACCGATAAGTTAATGAAGCGCACCGCACAACGACCAATTGCAACCGGTGTCCTATCGCGCAGAGAAGCAACTATTTTCGCAACGATTGTCGGGTTACTTTCACTTCTTATTTTCTGGTTCTTTACTACTCCATTAGCAACTTGGTTAACTTTAATTGCAATCGTTTTCTACGTAGTGATTTACACGATGGCACTTAAGCGACGTACTGCGCAAAATATTGTTTGGGGCGGAATCGCGGGTTGCATGCCCGTGCTAATTGGTTGGGCTGCAGTGACTAATGATCTATCAAATGTTGCGTGGGCATTTTTCTTCGTAATCTTTTTCTGGACACCGCCACACTTTTGGGCACTTGCAATTAAATATAAAGATGATTACAACGCAGCCGGAATTCCAATGTTGCCAGGCGTTACTTCACAAAAGAATTTGCATAGCCAAATGTGGTT
>CAIXTG010000176.1 GCA_903922325.1 uncultured Actinomycetes bacterium | reverse complement strand
GGTTGGGTGGCGATGAGTTTGGGGCCCTGATTTCTGGGGATTTTGAAAGCACTATGGAGGCTGCTTTAGCTCTTCATGCCAGTGCTAGTTATCCATTTTCGATAGCTGGTGAAACGATCATGATTGGCGTCAGCGTTGGTTTCGTAACCAATGATGGAACTCGCGACATGATGCATCGCGCCGATCAAGCAATGTATAAAGCTAAACGCGAGGATCTAGGGGTTTGTCAGCTTTAATTGCTGATAACCGCTCAAGAGATTCAATCCGCTCGGCAGCATGATCTACAACTCGTTCTACATACCCATTGCTATATCCATCTAGATACAACCAAGGTTCGTGAATTTCTGCAGCCGATAAGTGTGCAAGTTCGGGCACATACTTACGAATGTAATCACCTTCGGCATCGAAACGCTTTCCTTGTTCGATTGGATTAAAGACTCGGTAATAAGGCGAGGCATCTGTACCGCAACCAGCAGTCCATTGCCAACCATGTGAATTTGAAGCCACATCAAAATCAATTAGGTGTTGGCCAAAGAAACGAGCACCGTGCTGCCATTCCAGGTGCAAATCTTTAACTAGGAAAGAAGCCACAACCATGCGGGTGCGATTATGCATCCAACCTGTTTGTACAAGTTGTCGCATTGCAGCGTCTACAAATGGGTAGCCGGTCTTGCCTTCGCACCAAGCATTAAACTTTGAATCAGGTTCGTCATATCGCATCTCTTTAAAGCGAGGTGCGTAGTAATCCCATGTTGTATGTGGGTTGTGGTGCAATACATCGGCATAAAATTCGCGCCAGGCGATCTCTTTCCGAAATACATCGTGCGCTTTACTATCTCCAAGTTTTGCTAGCAATGTGCGCGGATGTATCTCGCCCCATCGCAAATGCGCACTTAACCGACTGGTGCCATCAATGCCCGCAAAGTTACGATTTTCGTCATACGCATCAAGACCGTTGCTTTGGAATTCTTGCCAGCGATCTAGGGCTGCATTTTCGCCGGCTGAAATCTTGACTTCGGAATTCCACTCAGGAAAATTGCGATCACCAGCAAGTGGCTCAGTAGCCTTAATATTCAATGGTTTGGCAGCTGGTGTGCGCCAGCCATGGGTGCACCAAGCGCGGTAAAACGGCGTGTAAACGCGATACGGAGTTTCATCACTTTTGCGTACTCGCCCTGGTGCCACTGCATATGGGCTACCGGTTTGAGTTAACTCAATTCCGTTTTCAATTACTTTGGCATCGCGCGCGACTCCATAAGGCGTGTAGTCAGCACTTACGTGTACTGAAGTCGCGTTATACCGGCTCATAACGTCTTTTAGTACTTCGCTTGGTTCGCCAGCAATTACCAATAGCTTTTCGCCCAAAGATTTATCAAGTGACTGCAAACTTTGTGCTAGATAAGCCAATCGAAAAGAACCGGATTTGCTCGCGATTCGGCTATCCATAATAAAGAGTGGAACTATCTCATCGGCTGCTTCGATGGCAGCCAACAGGGCTGGGTGATCAGAGATGCGCAAATCACGGCGAAACCAGATGATTGCTCGCTTCTTTACATTCTCCGCTGCCATGGCATTATTCAACCACTATGGAGTTAATTAAGAGATATCAAATTCGTGGAGTTTCCGGCGAGGTAAGCCGTGTTCAAATGCAAGGTCGCATTGTTGATTATTGGATTCCAAAGACAACCACTGGGCATCTATTGATCGCACACGATGGCCAAAATGTATTTGACGGCAAGACTTCTACGCACCGACGCAGCACATGGGAAATGGCCCAAAGCGCCAGCCGAGTAAGCGAACATTTAGGAATCACGCCGCCGGCGATAATTGCTGTTTTCCATAGCGGCTCTAAGCAAGATCAGCATGGGCGAGCTAAAGATCTATCTCCGCAAAGATTTTTCCAAGAAGATGTCGTAGTTAATTCGGCAAACGTTGTAAAAGCTGATTTAGAGCATTTGCGTGGCGATAAGTACTTGAACTTGATATTTGATCAAATAGTTCCGGAAATTCTTAAGAACTCTAATTTAGAAATACCTGTAGCTAACCGAGCAATGATCGGCTCGAGCATGGGGGCTTTATCAACTCTTTACGCTGGGATTCAACGCCCAGAGCAGATGAGCGCCCTTCTCGCACTCTCGCCGCATTGGACTATTGGCGGCAACCGATTGGTCGAACGCACAATTGAAGAGCTACCGAAGCCAGGTCGCCACAAAATTTGGATGAGCAGAGGCACCAAGAGCCTTGATGCTGATTACAAACCATTCCAAGAATATGCTGATCGATTAATGCAAGAAAAGGGTTACCGAGTTGGGCATGACTTTATAACTAAGGTTTATGAAAAGACCAGCCACAACGAAAGATCATGGGCCGGTTACTTAGACCAAGTTATGAAGTTTTGGCTCAATAACTAACTTTGTATTTAACTATCTTGGAGACCGCGGTCTTATTGGCCGCATTCTTCACTATAGAAACAATTTCAAGGCTAGTACCACTTGCATAATTTCGTGGCTCTAAAAATACGCGATACAAACCAGCTGCCGCCGTGTCACCTTTGACTGTGCGGTGATCTGATGTTCCGATGTTTACCCAACTCTTACCTGATTCACGAACTAAATAAGTTACTTGGTTGTATTCATCGCCCTTAACGGTTGAACTTAACTCCAGCAAGTAATCCATCGCGAAATCAGAACGTGGTGCATTAAGGGTTACGGCTGGAGCTAACTTAGCTTTGAACTTGCTTGCCGCTTTGAGAACTACATAATTAGTTGGGCCAACTTTCACTGTCAAATTTGCACCAGTGGCTGAAGAAGAAAGTGCCGTACCAAGAATCGGTGTCCACTTCGAACCTGAAGTGCTCACATTGAATTTAATTTCTTGAGCAGTGTCACCTGAATTAAATACGACTGCGTATTCCTGACCGTTCAGATAGCGAGTAGTTGCAAAGACCACTCCGTTTGCAGATCGAATCTGTTGAGTACCAGAGCGCAGGGCAGGGTTCGCTTTAATAACTGCTTGCATCGCTGCTATCTGATCTTCTAATGGGTTTTGCACATCGAATGCACTGCGGGTATCGATTGGGTCAGACCCAATGCGCTTCTCGTCTTGCCAGTATGAAACCAGCGTAGGGAACATGTCTTGGCGCGCTGCTTTATCTCCGCCCCTGCCAGTCATTCCCTTCTCATCGCCGTAATAAAGAGCAGGGCCACCGCGCAATAGGAATAAAAGAGCGTTTGCTAACTTGGATTTTGCTAACGCATCAGCATCGTTACTCGCAGCGTTATCGATAAACATTCCGATTCGGCCCATGTCATGGTTACCAAGAAAAGTAGTCAACCCATATGCCGAAGTTGTCGCAGTTGTATAAAGATCATCGGCATTAAATAGCTCAACTAATTTTTCAGCGCCACGACCCTCTGTTACAAAGGCAGTCACATTGCTCTGGAATGCAAAATCTAGAATTCCGGGGAAAGCTTGATTTCGAACAAACTGTGCTGTTGCCAGTGGGTTAGCATCATAAACTTCACCGTAAATTGGGAAATCTGTTTTGCCAGCTGCTTTTGCGGCTTTTAATATCGCTGGAATAAATGCTTGCCAGAATTCTGGGTTAACGTGTTTTGCGGTATCGATGCGATATCCGTCGATGCCAAATTTAGTTATCCAACTACTCCAGACCTCAATCCAACCCTTAACAACTTCTGGTTTTTGAGTAAAGACATCATCAAGTCCGTAGAAGTCGCCATCTAAAACTGAAGTACCTGACCAATTTGAATCACCACGATTGTGATAGTTGGTAATTTCATTTAGAAAAGCTGGTTTCTTAATGTTGGCATTTACTGCATCAACTGATGGTTTCTTTGCGAATGAAACATTGGCATCTAACTTTGGAAAGGTATCTTTTCCAGCAAACAGAGCTGGATCAAATGGTTTTCCAGCAGCATCTAAATAAGGCGCGCTCTTATGGCTCACATAGGCGTTGTTATCGGAATATTGAATTACATCGGCGGTGTGATTAACCACGATATCGATGATGACCTTCATGCCGATGGCATGAGCTTTAACAACTAACTCTTTAAAGTCATACTCGGTGCCTAGGTGAGGATCAACAGTTGTAAAATCCAGCCCCCAGTAACCGTGATAAGCCGCAGAATTACCTTGCATCGTCTGCTGTTTAACTGGCGGCGTAACCCAAATAGAGGTAAAACCCAGCTTTTTTAGGCGATCTAGGCTGTTAGTTAGCCCTTTGAAGTCGCCACCATGGAACATGCCGTAATCAGCTGGATCGAATCCGCTTTCATATGAATCTGGCTTCTGCCCGCCATTGTCATTTGTCTTATCGCCATTTGCATAGCGATCAGTCATAACAAAGTAGGCCGACTCATCACTTTGAGCGCCACGCGCGATATTTGTGGCAAGGGCAGCAATGTTTTCCGCAGCCGAACTCCCGGTGAACGAGAAACCCAGAATAGCTATCGAAAGTAGCGCAATAATTTTTTTCATTAAGCAACTTCCCAAATGCCAGCAACGCCATTTCGGGTCTTAAGCTTCAAGCGAGAACCACTTGCAGTTGGTCCGAAGTGAGTTCCGATAATTGAATATCCAAATTTGCTTAAATCAACATCCACTTTGGTTTTATCTCGAGCAACTAAAATCAATAAATTCTGATCAGTGGCTTCTCGCAAGAAGAGTAAGTGATCATCTTGCACATCGATCCAACGCAGACCACCTTCAATTAGTGCTGGCGCTGTGCGACGAAGTTTCACTAACTCTTTAACTGAATTTAGGAAGTTGTGATCCCAATTGTGGGCATCATCCCAAGTCATGGTGCGACGACCATCTTCGCCCCAGGCGCCTTCTAAACCAATTTCATCGCCAGCATAAATTGATGGCACGCCTGGATAAGTTAGCAATAGAGCCATAGCTGCCATGTGCTTCTCTTTGTCGCCACCAACAACATTGCGCATGCGAGCAGTGTCATGTGAATCCAGCAGAGTCATGCTGTCAATCAAATTGCGCCATGGAATTGATGAGTTAAACACTGTCATCGCTTTAACGAATTGCGCACCAGTTGTTTTAGGAATCGCAATTGGCAAACCATGGAATCCACCAGCTTCAAGTTTTGGATTGTGATTAAACCAAGCCCAAAGTGGTCGCATGAATCCGTTGTAATTCATGGTGCCATCCCAACCAGTGCCATTTAAATCTGTTGGCCACATATCGGCGTTCTCAGCTACTAACCAAGTATTTGGCTTCATTTTGTCCATAGCTACGCGGATATCACGCATAACTTCATCGTGCAGATCGGCCTCGCGATAGCGGCCGGTTTGGTTGCCTACATCGATACGCCAGCCATCTAAACCATATTTAGGAGATAGCCACTTTTGAATAACTGAATTTTTAGCTTCATAAAAACGCTTGCGTAATTCGGCTGATGCAAAGTTAAGTTTAGGCATTTGCTTAACTGCATAGAAAGTCGCATAACCAAACGGGGTTTTCTTATCCCAGTAGAAGAACTTGTTCTCTTTCGAACTCTTGCTCTTTTGACCCGTTAAGAACCATGGGTGTTCATTGCTGCAGTGGTTGGTAGTTATGTCACCTAGCACTTTGATCTTTGCTTTCTTGGCAGCTTTCATAAATTCAAAGAATGCTTTGTCGCCACCAAGTAGTGGATCTATTTTGTCGAATGAAGTTGCGTCATATCGATGATTTGATTTTGATGGAAAAAATGGGGTGAAGTAAATTCCATTGGCACCTAAATCAATCACATGATCAAGGTGAGCCGTGATGCCTTCGAAGTCACCACCGAAAAGTTCAATGCCAGTTGTTGGTCCGTGACCATGAGGCAATGAGTTCCACTCCATTGGTAGCGCCCATTCAGGTGCTGGTCGTTCAACGCCTTTAGCAAAACGGTCTGGGAAAATTTGATAGAAAACTGCACTCTTCAACCAAGTTGTTGTGCGCGGGCGAGCAATAATTCGAAAATCTTCATTGGTGTGAACATCGTGGTCAAATAAACCCGATGCATTTAGCCATTCATATTTGCCGGCACGAGTAAACAGAAAACGATATTGAACGTCATAGTTCTTCACAGGGATCTTGGCCGACCACCAAGACTCGACTTCGCCATCGCTTTCCTTCGTCAGCTTGACCACAGTTGATTCGCTATCCATGTAGTAGCGCACTAGCCCAATATCAAAGGTGTAAGTATTTGGTACGCGCACTCGAAGCGTTACTTCGGAACCTATTTTTGGCGCATCAGAACTTACATAAAGCTCAGATCCGTCATGGTGAGGTTCTAGATGGGCATTATTGAAGGTCATTTCTTCCCCTTGTATTTCGCGGTACCTGGCAGGTTGAGCCTAAAAGTACCTGTTTGCCAGCCCGTTTTAGTGGGTAGAAAAGGTGGGTTGGTCAGGCGCTAATTGTGGCTGTACGCAGGCTATGTAACAGCCTCCCATTTACAACGATTTCGATACAAATCCCGTTATGGCTAGAACCGCCGATTAACGGCTAATAAACTTTGGCCAATCCCTAACGGGTTGATCATCCCTCTAAAAAAGTTAGAAAGGCAAACAATGATTCTACGTAAGCGTAGCCTTGCAACTGCACTAGTTTTGGCAGTTTCAGCTTCAGGTGTAATCGTTGCTCCTTCATTCGCAGCAGTTAACCCATCCAAGGTTGTAACAATCTGGAATGGTGCAACAAGTGCAAAGGAAGATGAGCAAACTCCAATTATCGCAGCATGGGCAAAGACCCAAGGCATCACTATCAACGTGGTGTACAAGAAAGATGTACGTAATGAATTTATCAAGGCTGTCCCAGAAGGAAAAGGCCCAGACCTTATGGTTGGCGCACACGACTGGACCGGACAACTTGTTGGTGCTGGTGTTGTAGCTCCAATCGTTATCGGTTCACTTGGAAACCAATTCTCAAAGGATATGAAGTCAGGTTTCACAATTGGCGGCAAGCTTTACGGTATGCCAATTTACTCAGAGAACATCGCACTTATCTGGAACAAGCGTGATGGCAAAGATCCTGCAGGTATGACAATGGCTCAACTAATTGCATCAAAGCCAGGTCTTGCTATGCCAATCCAGAAGGCATCAACAAATGGCGATCCTTACCACATGTCAGCAATCTCATCTTCATTCGGTCTTTCACAGTTCACACGTAACTCAAGTGGCTGGACAAAGACAGTTGGATTTACTGGTACTGGTGTAGATGCATACGCTAACTGGTTAGTTGAAAATGGTCAGAAGCTTGTTGCTACTGATGGTTGGGACAAGTCAGCTTGTCACATCCAAAATGGTGGTTATGCAATCTCAGGTCCATGGATGTACAACCACGCACAAGACACCATCAGCGGTTGCGCAGGCAAGCCATTGACTAAGGCTGAAATCGGAATTGCAAATATTCCTTCAACTGGTGGCAAGACAGTTCACCAATTCTCTGGTGTCTACGGATACTGGCAGTCAGTGAAGGTTGCTGGCGCTAAGAACTCTGTAAACGTTGGAAAGGTTTTGCGTTACATCGGTGGCGCTGACTTCCAGGTTGAATTCCAGAAGAAGGCAAGCAATATCCCTGCAAACGCAGATGCTCGTGCACAGCTAACAGATAAGAACCTAACTGCATTCGGTGCAGCTGGTGTAAACGCTTATCCAATGGCTTCATGGGTATTCCTAGACACTGTATGGGCAAAGATTGGTCAAGCAGAGCAGGCACTAGTGTGGGGAACAGCAACTGGTAATCCAGGAGACTTCCTACGCAAGGCTGTAGCTTCACTTCAATCAACAATCGACGCTGCTTAATTAGCTTCGGTTAATTAGAAATACTGAGTTAGGGGTTCGAAGCCAGAAATGGTTT
>CAIXTG010000175.1 GCA_903922325.1 uncultured Actinomycetes bacterium | reverse complement strand
TACTTGCTGCTGCATCAGGTTTAGTTCCGAAATTTAAAAGTAAAGATGTCTTGGTCAAAGAAGCGCTAATAATCAGCGGTCTTGGCTTAACTACCAACATTTCAACTTCATTAATAGCACATCGCCTAAGCGAACGTTTCATCTTAACTGGCTTCTCACTCGTTCTTCTAGTTGCCGGAAGTTCAATGCTTCTAAAGCCAATAGATAATGGCCCCGAACGAAAGATGCCAGCTTGGGTTCTAGTATTAGTTTCTTTAGTTAGTGGTTCGATGACCGGTTTATTCGGAATCGGCGGTGGCTTCTTAGCAATCCCGGTACTGGTTCTCTTCTTTCGAGTGCCACAAAATAAAGCTGCAGGTACATCACTATTAATAATCGCCCTAAATTCGATCGCTGCATTCTTGGGGCATTATAAAATTTGGAGCGAAGTAAGTTGGGGCACACCAATAGCGATGGCTATTTCCGCTGTAATTGTTGCTCAGTTGGCCTCAGGCAAGAGTGCCCATGTTTCACCAGTAAAGCTTAAGCGAGCTTTTGCTGTTTTACTTTTTTCGATTTCTGCGATCACGCTATTAAATGCGTGGGTCTTCTAAAACGAGTATTTTGCACCCATGGATGGCGTATTAGAGAAAGCCGCAGTAAAGCGAGTTATCGCTGCCCTTGCCGAACATGGCTGTGCTGGGCAAATTAAAGTTCTATCCGATAGCGCACGCACTGCAGCTGAAGCAGCATCCGCTCTTGGAATTGAAGTTGGTCAAATTGCATCATCGCTAATCTTCAAACTGCCTGATGGTTCACCTCTTTTAGTTATTACTAGTGGCCGGCATCGGGTTGATACTAATCTAGTTGCAAGTAATTTAGGAATTGAAAAACTTGGTCGAGTTGATGCTGATTACGTAAAGGAACAATCTGGCTTTTCAATTGGTGGTGTTGCTCCAATTGGCTGGGTCTCCTCTGCAACGATTATTATCGACGAAGCCCTAAATGATTATGAAGTTGTCTGGGCAGCAGCAGGTCACCCACATGCTGTCTACCCAACTTCATTTGCCGAGCTATTGGCTATTACCTCAGCGCAACCAATGGTCGTTGGCGAATAAATGATTCTAAAAACAAAGGAGTACGGTGCCAGTAATTCTGGCATCCCACTAATCCTGATACATGGCATGGGTTCGGCAGCTACCGCTTGGCAATTAGTGGTACCTGAGCTTTCCAAAACTCATCGCGTTATCACTGTTGATCTACCTGGTCATGGCGAAACAGAACTGCCAGCTGGTCTTGATATGAGCCCAAAATCTTTAGCCGAGTACGTTATAGAAACAATGGATTCATTAAGTATCGAAAAAGCGCATCTGGTTGGAAATTCATTAGGTGGTTGGACTGCACTAGAACTTGCGGCGATGAAACCTGAACGCGTTGCCAGTATTTTAGGCTTAGCGCCAGCAGGGCTTTGGTTAGCGCCATTTAATGTTCGTTATCCGGGCACTGCGATCGCGCGAAATTTAGCAAGCAGCTTAAAAGTTGTATCTCCGTTTGGACTTAAGTACGAATGGGGCCGCAAACTTGGTTTTTCTGATGTAAGCCCACAATGGCGTAAATTTTCATATCAACTTTGTTTAGATGCCACGTTAGCGCTAGGTAATGCAGCGGGATATTTTCCAGCTTGGGATGCGCTATTAAAAAAGCGCTTCGATGAGCAAGTTTTAGAATCTGTACCGATCACAATTGTCTTTGGTGATAGTGATAAAACTTTGCCGGCTAGCTCTTGTCAGGAAAAATCATTAGCCCCAAAACATGCCGCTTGGATCAATTGGGAAAATTGTGGGCATGCGCCAATGTGGGATTACCCAGATCGTGTGATTGATGAAATTGAAAAGCTAACTAAATGATCACAGTAATTTACTTTTGGAAAATTGAGCGAAGTAGCATTCCATCTGCCTTATTTCGAATGGCAATCGATCGCACCCTTTTACGCAGAACTAAAGGAGTTACTTTTGCAAAAATGCTGGGCTGCGGCAAAGGTGAAACTTTCACGCCAACAGATGCCGACCCAAATCGCTGGGGTTGCTTAGTGGTAATTTCGCAAAGCGAATTAGCCGCGCTGGATAGTTCAACGACAATCACAAAGTGGCGATCAAAATCTATTTCCGAATTTCGAGTAGTTCTTGATCCAATTGCAGCGACCGGAATGTGGTCTAAGCAAAAACCATTCGAGCCAAGTGCGCCAGCTAATTTTGATGGCCAAGTTGTTGCAATTACTCGTGCTCGCATCAAAGCGAGCCAAACAATGCGCTTCTTTAAATCGGTACCACCCGTAACTGCGAGTCTGCATTCCAGCCCTGGCTTGATTTCGACCATCGGTATCGGTGAAGCGCCGATCGGCTTGCAAGGAACTTTCTCGCTTTGGGAGTCAATGCAGGCAATCAAAGATTTTGCATATAAAGGTGCTGCACATCAAAAGGCAATTGCCCAAACAAGTGAATTTGATTGGTATGCCGAGGAGCTTTTTGCCCGATTCGCCGTGCGCGAGATACGGGGAACGATTTAACTTGCCTAGATAGGGCAGACTAAGCACATGTCCATTCGCAACTACGCTCCTCGTCGTCAGCGCCGTGGCGTATCGCCCTTTGCAAATGGTCTCCAAGTCGGCACCATGGTTGCGGCTCTTTTCTTACAAATGTCTTACCCACTTCTTTCCGGTGAAGCTTTGCGAGTAGTGACAATTGCAACGGTTTATTTCGGTGCTGCTGCCATGTTTGTGCATGCTCGGCTCTCTTATGGCTGGAAATACACCCGTCGTTATTTACTAATTACTTTGCCGTTTGCATTCTTAATTGAACTTATTGGCGAAAATACAGGTTGGCCATTTGGAACTTATTCATATGATCCATCTCTTGGCCCACAGCTACTTGGAATTCCAATCGTGGTTCCATTTGCTTGGGCAATGATGGCTCACCCACTTCTAATTGTTGCGCGTCGCATGACTAAGTCTTGGACATTTCTTTACGGTGGCTTTGCACTTATGGCCTGGGATCTTTTTCTAGACCCACAGATGGTTGGCGCTGGGCGCTGGAAATGGGAAGTTACTGGCTCGCATGTTCCATTCCAACCAGATATTCCACTATCAAATATGTTCGGCTGGTTGTTGGCCGGAATAGCATTGATGGCAATCCTTAATTTTTCATTACCTAAAGAACAACGAAAATACGGTTCATCGCTTCTAGCAACTGATGTTTTCTTAGCTTGGAGTTGGTTTGGCGGAATTGTCTCAAACCTATTCTTCTTCGATAGTCCAGGTGTTGCACTCTTTGGTGGCTTCTTCTACACCTTGGT
>CAIXTG010000174.1 GCA_903922325.1 uncultured Actinomycetes bacterium | reverse complement strand
TTGAATCTTCATCAAGTGGGTCCAAGTAATCCAAGTACTCATCGCCAAATAATGTAGCCGAATCGGTAAATTGACGCTCTACCCATAAGTGGAATGCAGTTCCTCTGCGAGAATATTGATCTTGTCCGCGTGGCATTGGTCGACGAATATTGAGTGCAAGTTCTTGCGCATCTTTATGCAGGGCAACCAAAGTAGAGGTTGAAAGACGCGGTGGCAGGGCAACGCGAATCGTTTCATCTCTTTGTTTCTTAACTTCATTAATGAGAGCTTGGGCATCTGCAAGCCAGGAATCGAGTTCAAGATTGGAAGTTGGTTGTAAAGAATGTGGCTGCGCTGCTTCAACCAACTGCACCGCTGCATCAAACTCTGCACGTCTTGCGCCTAATGCATCTCGTGGCCACTGTGCTCGTAACGGGTTTTGCGTTGCCGGATTTTCAGCATCATCTTCGGGTGCTGGCGCTTGACTTATCAAAATTCCGCCAAGCAGTTGTGCAACGTGGGCAATCATTAGAAAAATCTCACTTGGATCAACAGAGTTCGTACCATCACGCCACCACGAAGTTGTGCATAGAAGATGAGACTTGGCACGTGTTACCGCAACGTATGCAAGTCGCATCTCTTCGCGCATTCGCATCTCTTCATTACAGCGCTTGCCAAAAGCTTCGATGGCCTTAGAAGCTTCACTGTTCTTAGTTATCCCATGGAAAGAAAACTCAGGAAGCTCGCGGGCATCTCCGCGCAATGCAAACGGTACGTGCTTTTCATTTTTCAACCAGTTGTCAGATTCACCTTTATTAATGCCAGGGAAAACCCCTTCAGCTAAACCAGGAACTGCAACAACATCCCATTCGGCGCCTTTTGCCATGTGGACCGTCAAAATCTGTACAACATCGCTACGTACTTCAGGAGCACCGGCCTTTAGCCCACCTTCTTGATCAGCAGCCACATCGAGCCAATCGAGGAAAGCAGAGATTGTGCCGCCGCTTCGTTCAAACTTAGCCGCCTCATCTAAGAAACGATCTAGGTGGCGTCTGCCAGATTGGGAACCATCGCGCAAAGTTATTTCACTCTCAAGAGTTAAATAATTTTCTATCTCGCAGATCAAGTCCGTAATCTGGCCGCCGGTGCGTGAACGGAGTCGACGTAAATCTCCAGCAAATCGCAACAAGCGCTGATATCCAATATCGCTAAATCCAAATCTCTTGGCATCGGCGATTTCATCTAAAGCATCGATTATTGATCCAGCAAATTGATCATCGGCCTCTAACTGATCTGGATTTCCGGCAGCAATCTTTTTGATAAATGTTCTGGAATCAGCATGAATAGATTTTGCTCGCTCTTTAGAAAATGCCCCAAGGGCGGCAATATCTTTGGGTCCAAGATTAATTCGAGGACCGGTTAAATGACGCATCAAAGCAGAACCCGCATCTGGATTTGTAATCACTTTAAGCATTGTTACTACGTCAGCTACTTCTGGAATATGTATCAGGCCACCTATACCAATAACTTCTACCGGTAATGACAGCGCATGAAGTGCACCTTCGATAGCAGTGATCTGCGAACGTTTACGAACTAGAACCGCCGCAGATTTGCCGGATTCGGGGTTCCAATTTTTGGCGATATATTCACCGACTGCTTGTGCTTCAGCTTCGATAGTTTCAAAGATTCCATATGCCACTTCACCGACGCCGGCATTAGGACGTGCTTCTAGCTCTACAACTTGTGCTCCACCATTGGACTTAATCTCTTCACTAATTCGGTTAGCGACCGCCAAGATCAT
>CAIXTG010000173.1 GCA_903922325.1 uncultured Actinomycetes bacterium | reverse complement strand
GTGTAATTCTTGTGGAACTTCATAACAGTCACCGCAGATTGCAGGCCCAATGGTTCCCGAAATCTTTATTGCACCAAGTTCGCGCATCTTTGCTACCGTTTTAAGAGCCACTGAATTCATTAAGCCAGCCCGACCAACGTGAATCGCTGCCACCAAACTTTCACTACGTAAAAGAAGTGGAATACAGTCGGCGACCATTACAACTAAAGCTAAATCTGGATTTCCGGTAATCAGCGCATCAGCGACTGGGACTTCGGCCGGCAGTTGATCAAGTACGACAACAGTGTCGCCGTGAACTTGCGACATGACTGCGAAATCGCCAACTTGCTCGCGTAACTTCGCTCGATTTAGTTCGACATCAACTGGATCATCACCGACATGACTCGCTAAGTTCCAGGAAGAGTAATCGCCATGGCTAAAACCACCATGGCGGTTAGTAAAGAAGTTTTCCATCTCTACTTCATAAAGTCAGGCACATCAATATCATCTTCAGAGACCAACTCTTCAAACTTCACGCGTGGGCGCAATGGTCGATCGGCATCTAGATCAAGTGCCACCGAGATTGGGTCATTAGTTGGTAGCGGATCAGCATTGCCAGATAGAGCGGCTGCATTAATTACTGGGACCGAAACTTTCTTTGGCTCTCCCCCAGAAAAACCAGCTGCAATAACGGTTATGCGGACCTCATCGCCCAATGCATCATCAATGGTGGTTCCGAAAATAATGCGTGCATCTGGGTGTGCGGATGCTTGCACAAGTTCGCAAGCTTCGTTGATTTCGAATAAACCAAGATCAGATCCGCCGGCAACTGAAAGCAATACACCCATAGCGCCATCTATTGACGCTTCAAGTAGCGGGCTTGAAATTGCAAGTTCAGCAGCACGACGCGCACGATCTTCGCCACGCGCCGAACCGATTCCCATCAGTGCAGAACCAGCATCAGTCATAACGGTTTTAACATCGGCAAAGTCCAAGTTAATTAATCCTGGTTGCGTGATGATTTCGGTAATTCCTTGAACACCAGAAAGTAAAACTTGATCAGCAGATCTAAATGCATCAACTGCAGTGATGCTGCGATCGCTAATTGCAAGCAAGCGATCATTTGGAATTACAATTAATGTATCTACTTCGCTGCGAAGTTCTTCGATTCCAGTATCTGCTTGGGACTGACGAATCTTGCCTTCGAAACTAAATGGTCGAGTAACTACACCAATTGTTAACGCACCTAAGTCGCGAGCAATCTTTGCAACAACTGGAGCGCCACCGGTACCAGTTCCGCCACCTTCACCAGCAGTTACGAAAACCATATCGGCGCCGCGCAAAATTTCTTCAATTTCATCTGCGTGATCTAATGCAGCTTCGCGTCCTTTTTCAGGAGCAGCTCCCGCGCCAAGACCTTTAGTTGATTTGCGACCAATATCTAGTTTCACATCGGCATCACTCATTAACAAATGTTGTGCGTCAGTATTAATTGCAATGAACTCGACACCTTTTAATCCAACATCGATCATGCGATTGATTGCATTAACTCCACCGCCACCAATGCCAACTACTTTGATGACTGCTAAATAATTCTGTGGTGAAGCCACTTTTTATCCTCCTAAAGAACAGTAAACCTCAAGTTGAGAATCACTGTTATGCCTGATATATAGGCGAAACTATTCTGAGTCAGGTGCGTAGGCAAAGACCGCCACGCATCTTTTTTATTTTTTTATTTTAGCTATTTTGGTTAAAAAATTATTTCACAATTGGTGAACGCGGTTCAGTTAAATCTATTTTTCCGATTTTAGAATTCTCGGGCAGTGCGATTAAAGCCTTATATACCTTGAGTTTAAGATCAATTTCATTATCAGTACCCCAGATAACATTTATCGAACGTTTGCCTTCAGTAATTTTGAATTTAATATTTTCAGGCGAAGTGGCTGTAAAGGCTGAAGTACGGGTTGAGAATTCTGATGGCAATTTAGTGAAAAGTTTGATCGCAGCTAAACCGCTCTTGGCGTCTTTAGCGAAAACTGATGGCAACTTCGAGTCATATCCGCCTGGTAGCTCGAATCTCTTGCCTTTAGCATCCATGAGTTGGCCGTTAAATGTTGCGATTGGAACTCGTGCAGTAACTGACACAATTACTTTTCCAGAAATCCAATTACGAGATAAGTCAGCGCTATCGACCCACGGCAGAGTTTGAATACGTGCGGAAATTTTGCGCATTTCTATTCGAGCTAACCGTTCGCCAACTTCCAAGCTAGCTAAGTTTCTAACAGTTGCTTCACTACTTTTTGTGGGTGAACCCGTATATCCAATTTCTTTAATGGTTAAAACATTCGACCAACCAAGTAAATAGGCCAAGCCGGCAGTTAGTAAAATTGCTAAAACTGTAAAAAGTCGATGCTTACCTAAAAACATTTACTTAGCTAGTTCTTCGACGATAATTGGCGCTAATGAACTGACATCGCCAGCACCAAGAGTGATAATCACATCTCCGGGTTTGGCTGACTTAACAACTGCTTCGACAGCAGCCATGAAGTTTGGAATGAACTTGCCATTAGTCATTTTTTCAACAATCGCCTCAGAGCTAATTCCAGCTATCGGTTTCTCGCTTGCGGCGTAGATTTCGAGCACGATTACTTCATCTGCTAAATCTAAACTGGCTGCGAAATTAGCTATGAATGCTTTGGTGCGCGAATAGCGGTGTGGTTGAAAAACTACGATTAAACGGCCTTCGCCTGCAAATCTGCGCGCTGCAGTCAGGGTTACTTCAATTTCAGTTGGGTGATGCCCGTAATCATCAATAACGCGAATTCCATTGACGGTACCTTTTATCTCAAAGCGTCGGCCTGCACCTTTAAAGGTAGCCAAACCATCAATCATTTCGCCGGGAGCTTGATCTAGAGCAATTCCTGCGGCAAGAGCTGCAGCTGCGTCCATCAAGTTATGGTGACCAGGAACGCTTAGTTCAAGCTTGCCAATTACTTTGCCATGCCAGATCGCACGAGCGCTAGACCCAAGGGGTAAAAGGTTGATTTGATCAATAACTAAATCAGAATCTGGTGAGGTGCCATAAGTAAAGGTACGAGTATTGGTAACTGCACTGCCAATTTTACGTGCCCCTTTATCGTCATTGCAGTAAATCAAAAAGCCTTCGCTATCTATTGTTGACACAAAATCTGTAAAGACTTCGAACACAGCGTTCTCGTCAGCAAAGTAGTCAACATGGTCATGTTCAATGTTTGTAATTATTGCCCCATAAGGATGATAGGCAATAAAGGAACCATCAGATTCATCTGCCTCGGCTACAAAAAAATCACCGGTTCCACGATGTGCATTTGAACCTGATGCAGTAATTGTGCCGCCAATAGCAAAGGAAGGATCAGCTCCCGTTGCTTGAAGCGCAACTGTCAGCATTGATGAAGTTGTCGTTTTTCCATGAGTTCCGGCTACCGCAATACTTTTCGATTCTGACATCAAAAGAGCCAAGGCAGTTGCACGTGCAATTATCGGTAAACCTAATTCAATCGCTCTTAATCGTTCTGGATTATTCTGAGAAATTGCAGTAGAAAAAACAATTAAATCTGCACCATCAACGTTTTCGCCCTTATGCCCCACTGAAACGTTTGCACCAAGAGCAGTGAGCGCTGTTACGACGTTTGAATCTTTAGCATCAGAGCCAGAAACTTTAATTCCGTGCGAAAGCGCAATACGTGCTAATCCACTCATTCCAGCTCCACCAATACCAATGAAATGCACACGTTTACCAATTAACTCTGGCAAAGTTTGGATCGGCTTCATTTACGCAATTCTGGCATGTCGACGCATTAACTTAACAATATTTGCCGCAGCGTCGCGATCGCTTTCATTTCCAGCCATAAATTCCTGGGATTTCGCCATTGCGCTACTCAAATTATTAGTGAGCCATTGAGCGCTGAAGTGGCTTTGCTGAACTAAGGCTGCTCGCCCTTGTTCAATCAAGAAATCAGCATTTCGAGCCTGCTCACCATTACCGATTGCAAGCGGAATAAAAATGGCATATTTTCCCAAGGCGCTAATTTCGGCGCAAGTAATAGCGCCACTGCGCCCGATTATTAAATCTGCCGCCAAATAAGCAGTCGCCATATCTTCGATGTAGGAAACTGGCTGATATCCAGAAGTTGCTGGCGGTAATTGGTTCTTGCCGCCAACTGAATGAAGGACCTCAAAGTCGGTAAGCAAATTAGATAACGAACTAGCCACTACTGAATTGATAGCAGCTGAACCTTGGGAGCCGCCCATTATGAGCAGTAAAGGTTTGCCAGATTTGATTCCTAATTTAGCTTTGGCAGAACTACGCGCAGCCGGCCAATCACTCTTTGCGTTATCCAGGGCGGCACTGATGGCAGGCTTTAGCGGCAATCCAACAACTTCAGCACTCTTAAATTTTCCGCTCTTAACGGACTTACCTACCGCCATTGCCCCACCTAAAAACGCACCGAACTTATTTGCCCAGCCAGGAATTGCATTTGCTTCATGTATTACAAATGGAATTCTGCGAATTGCAGCAGCTAGATAGATGGGCGCCGATACGTATCCGCCGAAACCAATCACACATTCAGCTCCGTTTACAATCTGCAGTGATTTAGTGAGCGCTTGACCAAAACGAATAGGTGCAACTAAACCAGCAGGATTTAACGATCGCGGCAAAGTTACTTTAGGAATGGTGGTCAACTTATATCCGGCCCCAGTGACTAAAATATTTTCTAAGCCCGACGTGGTTCCAACGAACTCAAATTCACACTGGGGGAATTCTTTTCGCCATTCATCAGCAACAGCTAGCGCTGGCTCGATATGTCCAGCTGTGCCTGCGCCAGCAAGAACTATTTTCATTTCGCGGCAGTCTTTCTGAGTTCTCGAATACCACGTGCAACTTCAGGATCTCGAAGAGCTGCACCCAAAACAAAGCCGAGCGCTAAATATGTAGAAATAAGTGATGAACCACCGTATGAAATCAAAGGCAAAGTGACACCAACTACAGGCACCAAACTAATTGCTGATCCAATATTGAAGAAACACTGAATTGAGATCCATACGCCAATACCGGCACAAGTAAATCGAACCATTGGATCATTTGCGCGAATTGCAATTCGGAAAATCGCAAATATCAAGCCACAGAAAAGCAGAATTGTTCCGACGGTTCCAAGCAATCCCAGTTCTTCACCGATCACTGAGAAAATAAAGTCTGTATGAGCTTCAGCTAAATAGCCCCATTTCTGGCGACTGGCTCCTAGACCAACGCCTAATAACCCACCGGTAGCCAAACCCATCAAGCTATGTGCAGGTTGCCAACCATAATTCTTATAGTCTCCTTCGGCGAATGGATTAAATACAACTAGAAAACGAGCAGCGCGATATGGCGCACTCAGAATTAGAGCACTCACTCCAGCCATACCTAGGGCCGAGATTGTGCCAAATAGTCGAAGAGGAATTCCAGAGACAAAAAGCAGCCCTGCCATGGTCGCGCCAATAACTGCAGCAGTTCCTAAATCTTTTCCAGCTAATACAAAAATTAGAACGCCAAGATAGCCCGGAACAATTAACTTTAAAACGTTAGTTCGAACTACTCCCGCATTTTCATATTGTGCCAACATAGTTGCGGCCCACAAGATCATTAGAAATTTAGCAAACTCGGAAGGTTGAACCACAAAAGGTCCAATGCCAATCCAATTTCGGTTTCCGTTAACAGCGTGACCGATGCCCGGAATAAGTAACACGGCCAACATGCCGATCGAAATTAGCAGCGAAACTCGACCAATTGCCCGCCATAAATTCAAACGCAACTTTGCTGCTACCCAGCCAATTGGTAGAGCCAAGCCCAAGAAAATAATTTGGCGTAAGAAGGTTCCGTAAGTATTGCCATTAACTTTGGTTGAGTAAATTGTTGAGGCTGAGAAAACCATTATCAAACCCAGAATACTTAACGCAGTTACGCAGATAGCAAAGAGCGCGAATGTATTAAATGGCTGCAGTAATTTGCTGCGCTTAACTTGCGTTGTCATTTTTACCCACTATTTCTCGAACTGATTTGGCAAAACGATCGCCGCGATCGCCGTATGAAAGGAATTGATCCATCGAGGCGCAAGCAGGTGCTAACAGCACGGCATCGCCTTTTTGAGCAAGTTGTTTTGCCTCAGTAACTATCTGGTTCATAAATTCATTATCTGCACTGCTTCGATCATGACCTGGCTGTGGATCAACACGAACTATGGAAACGTTCGGAAAATTACTCTGCAATTCGTGGGCAATTAACTCTCGATCGGTGCCGATTAGAACCACTGCACGTAAACGAGACCCCACTTGGGCAATTAAGTCACTCATTTCAGCGCCTTTAGCTAGTCCCCCAGCTATCCAGACCACACTCAATTCTGACATTACTGATGCTTGGGCAGCATGTGGGTTGGTTGCCTTGGAATCATCAATCCAGCGAATCCCGTTCTCCTCTAAAACTAACTCAATGCGGTGGCGTCCTGGTCGGAATTTCTTGATTGCACTTCGAATTACTTCGTGATCAACACCAATGGCGCGCGCTAAGCCTGCCGCAGCTAGTGCATTTGAAACTGAATGTGGCGCAGTTGGTTGAACTTCGGTTAACTCGCAAATCATGGCAGCTTCCATTGGATCTATCACGAATGATCGATCAACCAGCAAGTCCTCAACTAGCCCAATCTCTCCGGGCTTAGGCGTTTGCAAGGTATAGAAAACTTTTCTCCCTTGCCAGTGTTGGCTACCTTCGACCACTGCTGCATCATCACCATTTAGGATCGCAGTGACAGAGCGACTTAGTAAATCTAGTTTTGATTTCGCATACTCAGCAAAAGAACCATGCCAATCAATATGATCTAGTGCGATGTTTAAAATTGAGCCTGCCACAAATTCAGCTGATTCAGACCAGTGAAGCTGGAATGAGGAAAGTTCTAGAATCAAATAGTCATACTTTTGCTCAGATGTCACTGCATCAATAACTGGCGTGCCAACATTGCCACAGGCAAAGGCGTTTATACCGGCTGCTTTAAGAATCGATTCGGTAAGTTCGACAGTTGTAGTCTTACCGTTAGTTCCGGTGATCGCTAACCATTTCTGCTCTGGTGCTACTTGTTGCTTGATTTCCCAAGCTAAATCAATTTCATTGAGCAGTGGAATCTCGCGATTTCGCAAATCGGCAATTACTGGGTGACTTGGGCGCCAACCAGGTGAAACAACTGCGGCTGCCCAATTGATATTTGAAAGCTCATTAATTGTTACTCTGTTAAATTCAAAAGTACTGTTCTCGTTTTCGTCATAAAGTGAAACCTCTGCTCCCATATTGCTTAAAACTTGAGCAACGGATCGGCCAGTTACCCCGCCGCCAAGTACCAAGAGTTGAGCATGCGCGATAGTCACGCCGCCTACTGTTGATAATGCCGGAGTAATTGCCATTTTTTAACGCTTAAAGCGCAACCCACTGGGCATAGAAGAGGCCTAAGCCAAGTGCTACACATAGTCCAGCAATGATCCAGAAGCGCAGCACGATAGTTACTTCGCCCCAACCTTTTAATTCGAAGTGGTGATGAAGCGGAGCCATTCGGAAAATTCTTTTTCCGCCGGTAGCTTTGAAATATAGAGTCTGAATAATTACTGACATCGTAATGATTACGAATAGCCCGCCAAGTGGAATTAATAAAAGTTGAACTCTCAAGGTGCAAGCTAAGCCGGCTAATGCGCCACCAAGGGCAAGCGACCCTGTGTCACCCATAAATATTTTTGCTGGTGAAGCGTTCCACCAAAGAAAGCCCGTACAAGCGCCAGCAAGTGCTGCAGCTAATACTGCCAAGTCCAGTGGATCACGAACTGCGTAGCAGCCATTCGATGGGTCAATGGCTATGGCGCAACTTTGACCAAATTCCCAAACGCCAATCAAAATAAATGATAGGAATGTCATTACTGATGCACCAGTTGCTAAGCCATCTAGACCGTCAGTTAAATTCACACCATTACTTGTCGCAGTAACCATTAGCGCGATCCAGATAACTACAACTACCCCGCCTAGAACAATGCTGGTATCGCGCACCACTGATAAATTCAACGAAATTGGAGTTAGGCCAGAACTATCGGCAAACCTGATTCCGAAATATCCGAATGTTGCCGCGATTATTACTTGTCCAATAATTTTATAGCGGCCTTTTAAACCTAAAGATTTCTCACGAGAAACTTTCAGCCAGTCATCTAAGAACCCTACGAAACCAAGTCCGACAACCAAGGCAATTACTAAGAGCGCTGAGGCAGTCATAGCTGTCTGCGTTATTCCGTGACTTAAAAAATATCCAGCGATAGCTGCAAAAATAATTATCAAGCCGCCCATAGTTGGAGTTCCGCGCTTGGTGTGGTGCGAACTTGGGCCGTCATCTCGAATTATTTGACCATAGCCCCGTTTAGCTAAAAGTCGAATCAGAGCCGGGGTGCCGAATAAAGCGAAGAAGAGCGCTACTGCGCCCGAGATAAGGATCTGTCTCATTTATTCGTCATCCTTCTTTCCTGCCTCAGTTTGCCAGTTCGCTGCTACTTCTTGGGCTATTTCTTCAAAATGTTCGGCACGGGAAGCTTTCACCAGCAATACATCACCAGATTGCATCTCATTTAACAGTGCGACTACTGATTTCTTTTCAGTTAGTTGATGCACTTTTGTATCGCTATCAATTTCTACTCCTTGACCATATGCCGGCATCGAAACTGTAAGCAATTGATCAATTCCTAAGTCGCTAACCAATTTTCCAATAGCAACATGGTCGGCCTTCTCAGCAGGTCCTAGTTCATGCATCTTTCCTAGAACTGCCCAGGATGATCCACCACGTTCTTGTGCAAATAGAGCCAACGTACGTAAAGCAGCTGCCATCGACTCCGGATTTGCGTTATATGAATCATTGATCATTAATCGACCATTTAATTCAAATATTTCCATCCGCCACTTGCTAGCAAGTTCAGCCATTGACAGTGCGCCGGCTATTTGATCGACAGATAACCCGAGCGCGCTAGAAATAGCTGCTGCTGCTAACGCATTAGGAATTTGATGTAACCCGACTAATCGCATACCAACGGCTGCTCGACCTGATTTTGTTACGAGATCAAAATGTGGTCGACCTTCACGAATCTCAACATCTGCAGCCCGCACGTTACAGTCACTTCGTTCACCAAATGTTAAAACTTCTACCCCATCGGCAACTTTCATGGCCGGTGTAAATTGATCGTAGGTTCCTAGGATCGCAGTTCCGCCACTAACAAGCGAGGTAACTAATTCTGACTTAGCTTGTGCAATTGCTTCGCGAGAACCAAATTCACCAATATGCGCGTTGCCAACTTTTAGAACTGCGCCAATTTTAGGTTTAGCAATCTCACAAAGCGCTGAGATATCCCCGATATGACGCGCACCCATTTCTACGATGCAGTACTTAGTTTGCTCATTACATTCTAAAATTGTTAATGGCACGCCCAGCTCATTATTGAAAGATCCTTTTGGCGCGACTGTCTCGCCAACTGCCGAAAGAATGTAATTAAGTAAATCCTTTGTCGTGGTTTTTCCTTGCGAGCCAGTAATACCGATGACCGTTAAATTTGCTAACTGAACTCGTACGAATTTAGCTAGATCAGCAACCGCTTGCATTACATCAGAGACCACAATGCAAGGCTGATCAACTACCTGTGTAGTCAGAGCTAATACGGCACCGTTTGAGAACGCATCAGAACAGTAGTTGTGACCATCGGTGTTTTCGCCAATAAGAGCTAAAAATAGTGCTCCTGCTTTAGCTTGACGTGAATCAAATACCGGTGCTTGGGTGACCATAATGTTTTCATCACCGTGAAGTGAGCCATTCACGATTAACGAGATTTCCCGAGCTGATAGCTTGATCATGAGGCTGCCTCTATCGCAGCAGCTAGTACTAAACGATCATCAAAGTTAAGTTTAACGCCGGCAAC
Organism: uncultured Actinomycetes bacterium; assembly: GCA_903922325.1. GTDB lineage: Bacteria > Actinomycetota > Actinomycetes > Nanopelagicales > Nanopelagicaceae > Planktophila. Next base: position 6,597 of record CAIXTG010000173.1, on the reverse strand, counting down.
TTCTTGGCCAGGCTCATGCCCTTTTCCAAGTATCACAACAACATCACCAGGCTTTGCAGCGGCTACTGCGATATCTATTGCTTGTTTGCGATCAAGTTCAATTGAAGAAGTCGCTGGCAGCGTTAAACCCGAAACCATCTCTTTTACTATTTGGGCAGGATCTTCACTGCGAGGATTATCGCTGGTAAATATTGCAACATCTGAGCCCGCAATTAGCGCTGCCCCCATCAATGGTCGCTTGCTCTTATCGCGATCACCGCCACAACCTAAAACGGCAATAATTTTTCCAGCAGTGCTTTCGCGTAGCGCAGCTAATACTCGCGTTACTGAATCTGGCGAATGCGCATAATCAACTAGAGCGCTAAATGACTGACCCAGATCAACTTTTTCGAGCCGCCCTTCGGCACCGGTTAGATTTGGGATAATTGCGGCAATATCTATTGGGTCAATTCCGCTGGCGACGCTGATGGCTACTGCCATAAGCAAATTGTCTAAATTGAAATCACCTACCAATTTGGTAGTTGTTTCAATCAATATTCCACCGGTTCCCCTAATTGCAATTGCGGTGCTACGCACACCAGTTTCAATTCGTTCAAAATACCAATCAGCTGATCTAACATGGCGCGAGATTTGAACCACTGGCAACTCTTGAGTTTCCAGCAACTTTTTTGACCAAGCTGAATCAATATTTATATAGGCACAATCGGCATACTTATAGCTGAATAAGGCTGCTTTCGCCGCAAAATAGGAGTCCATATCCCCATGAAAGTCCAAGTGATCTTGAGATAAATTAGTAAACGCTGCAATATCAAAATGTGCGCCACCTATTCGGTTTAGCGAAACTGCGTGACTAGAAACTTCCATAAACATATTTCGCATGTGACGTTCGCGCATAACTGCGGCCAAAGATTGCAGCTCTGGCGCCTCTGGCGTGGTGCGTAGGGCCGCAACGACTTCATCACCTATTCGAGTCTCAACAGTTCCCACTAATCCACTTTGCCGGCTAGCTGCCATTGCGATTTGATGAAGTAAGGTCGTAACAGTGGTTTTGCCATTAGTACCAGTGACTGCAACGCTAAACATGTCACGCATTGGTTCATTGTGTAACCAGGCTGATACAACACCGGCACTTGCTCGTGGATTTGAAACAACTAAGACCGGCATATCTGTGACTAAGCCAGCGCCTACTTCGTCAGTTAACACCGCGACGGCACCGTTTAGTTTTGCGCTGCCAGCATATGTTGCACCATGAGTTACTGCGCCAGCTACTGCAACAAATATATCTCCGGCCTCAATTTGATGTGAATCAATGGATGCCCCGGTAACAATGATGTTTTCTAAATCTGAAAAAGTTGAGTTGGCTGAAACAAGTTCACTGACCTCACGAAGAGTTCTTCCGGCAATGGGATCGTGTGGTCGTAACATTTTAGAGAGCGCCGCTCGCAGAGTTTGTTGGCTTATTTGCCTTAGCTTTGTTTAAATCCTTTTCGTTGAGTGCGATTGGGACAATCTTGGTACCAGTTGGTGCGATGTGCTTTGATTCAAGAACAAATGACATAACTTTCTTAAATACAGGGCCACCAAGATATCCACCCCAGTGCATTCCTTTTGGATCTTGAATTGTCACTGAAATTACATATCTAGGCGCATCCGCTGGCGCGAAACCAATAAATGAAGCTGTGTAACCGCTATAGCAACCACAGATATCGTTATAACGACTTGCGGTTCCAGTTTTGCCAGCAACTCGGTATCCAGGAATAGCAGCAGAAGGAGCAGTGCCGTTTCCAGAAACCACACTCTCCATCATGAGACGGACTTTTTGGGCGGTTTCTGCACTAATCACTCGTTCACTAGTACGTGACTTGGCAGGTGTGAAATTTCCATTGGCTTCATTAGTTCCTGCAATAACAGTTGGTGATACACGAACCCCATTATTTGCAATAGTGGCAAAGACGCTTGTTGCTTGCATTGCAGTGAGCGAGTATCCCTGACCGAATGCAACTGTAGGAGCTGTGGTGCCTGACCAATCTGAAACTGGGCGCAGAATTCCTCGTGATTCACCTGGTAGACCAGAACCAGTGCTGTTGCCAATTCCAAACTTCGTTAGATAATCATGTAATTGATTATTAGTAAGTTTTTCGCCAATCATGATTGTGCCAGTGTTGCTAGAAACTGCCAAGATGCCAGAAGTTGTTAAACGTTGTTTAGCGTGTGGTTCGTGATCGTGAAAAAACGTTCCGGCTCTTTTAATTTTGTAGGGAATCGTAAAAACTGTTGTTGGCGTTACTTTGTTCTCTTCAATTGCTGCGGCAATCGTCATAATTTTTCCAGTCGAACCTGGCTCATAAACGTCTTGAACCGATGGATTACGCATTGCAGCTAGTGAAATACTGTCACGATTATTTAGATTAAATGTTGGCGCTGTTGCATGTGCCAAAATTGCACCAGTCTTAGGGTCCATCACAATGACAGTTCCGCTACTTGCGCGTGAAGACTTCACCGCATCAGCAATAGCTTTCGATGCAACCCACTGAATATCACGATCGATAGTTAAGCGAATAGAGGTACCAGCTTTGGCCGCAATAATCTCGGATTGCGAACCAGGAATTTCAGCGCCGTAACCATTGGCATATGAGTACTTGCCATTAGTGCCAGTGATAATCGAATTCATGCTTGATTCCAAGCCAGTTGCGCCATTACCTTCTTGATTAACGAAACCGATAAGTGAAGCCACTAAAGAACCAGATGGGTATTCGCGAATATAGGCACGCTCTGGATAGAAAGCGGTAATGCGTTGATCAAACTCTTTTGGATCTAACGCGCTGTTGTGTTCAGATATCGCATTCTTTAAAGCAGTCCAAACCGCAGGTTTGGCATTGCGATAGATCAATTTCCATTTTAACTCACCGGTAAATAGCGTCTTAAGTTCTGAAACTGGCATTCCCAAAATTGGAGCGGCAAATTTTGCGGTAAATGCTGGGTTTGAAATCGCACTTTGATCAACCACGATATTGATGGCATTTACGCTCTTTGCTAGCGCAACTCCATTTACATCGGTAATGGTGCCGCGAGGCGCCTGCAAAGTCGCTACGTTCTCCATCTCGTTAACTGCCCAAGTTCTAATTGAGTTAGCAGTTATTACCTGCACCCAAATAACCTTCGCGACGAAAATCGCCATAAAGATTAAAGTCAGCGCAATTAAAACTTGGATGCGCTTGCGAACTAGAGCGAAATTACCCAATTGATCCTCCAGCAACTGCTTCAGCTGTAGGGACAAGTGGTTCGTCGAGATTGAGAAATGCCGGATTAGCAGAAGGTTTCATCCCCATTTCGGTAGCTGCAGCAGCTAGTGCCATTGGCGATGAGATTCGATCTAACTGGCGAATATATGCTTCTCGCTGATCAGTTAGTAAACGTGCCTCAAGTTGTAACTTTGAAAGTTTGAAAGCATCTTGTGCAAGCAACGTATTTATAAATAGCAACGCAACTAGGCCAAGTGCTCCAATGCCAGTTAAGAAAAGAATGAAAACTTTCTGGTCAGCTCGCTTATCGATATCGAGCTTCGGAACTAAGCGAAGAGCGACTTCAGAGGATCGCTCAATTACTTTCTGCTTTGATCGACTGATTGCTGGAGCTAGCGCTGTAATTGCCATTATGCGGCCAACCGTTCTATTGCACGTAGACGTACAGACTGCGCACGCGAGTTCGCGGCAATCTCTGCTTCACTTGGTAGAACCGAACCGCGAACAACTAGCGCAAACTTCGCAGCGAATTCAGGGAGATCAATCGGTAGGTCGCGTGGAGTACCTGATGTTGTAGCTTGACTGAAAATCTCTTTAACGATGCGATCTTCAAGTGATTGGAATGACATAACTACTAGCCGGCCGCCAACTTTCAGTAGTTCAAGAGCTTGTGGAATAGCGCGACTAACTGCGCCAAGTTCGTCATTGGTTTCGATGCGAAGCGCCTGAAATGTGCGCTTGGCAGGATTGCCACCGGTGCGACGAGTCGCTGCTGGAATGCTCTCTTTAACTAAAGTGGCAAGTTGCGCAGTTGAATTAAGTGGTGCTTTTGCTCGTTCTTTAACAATATTCTCTACGATGCGTGTTGCGAATTTTTCCTCGCCATAAGTGCGCAAGATTCGCACTAATTCACCAGGTGCGTAGGTATTTACGATTTCACTTGCCGTAATTCCGGTTGATCGATCCATGCGCATATCAAGGGGCGCATCATGTGAATATGAGAAACCACGATCACTCTGATCAAGCTGCATTGATGAAACACCTAAATCAAAAAGAATTCCATCAACTTTTTCAAATCCAAAACTATTTACCACATCGGTAATTTCATCGAAGATTGCGTGGCTTACCATGGCGCGATTTTCAAATTTAGCTAACCGGTTCTTAGCTTTAAGGATCGCATCTAAGTCACGATCGATACCAATCAAAACTAAATTGGGATTAGATGCAAGTAACGCTTCGCTGTGTCCGCCAAGTCCAAGAGTTGCATCAATAACAACTGGAGTTTCTGATTTATTAATTGCGGGGGTTAGCAGATCAATGCAGGTATCGCGCATTACTGAAATGTGTTCTTGCATTTTCTCCCCCTTTCGTTTAGTACTGCTTTACTTCTTTACTGCTTGTGTTCCATGTTCTGTTTTTCGTTATCGCTATCTGCTCTGGTCACCGCCGGCCGACGGAGTTTCATAAACGGCACCGGGGAAGGGGCGCCGTTTTCGTAGGGTCGGCGGTGGCCAAAAGAGATAGTGGTTAGATCAAAAGAGACCTGGGAACACCTCCTCGGAAACTTCAGCGAATCCCTTTTCGCGATCGCTTAGGTATTGGTTCCAAGAAGTTGAATCCCAGATTTCAACGCGAGTATTTGCACCGATAACAACGCAATCGCGATCAAGGCCGGCATAAGTACGTAGTGCTTGCGGAATAGTGATGCGACCTTGACGATCAGGAATTTCATCGTGGGCGCCAGCGAACATCACGCGCATGTAGTCACGTGCACCTTTAACAGTTACTGGTGCTTGACGAAGTTGTTCAGTAAGAGTTGCAAATTCAGCTGAGGGAAATACATAAAGACAACGCTCTTGGCCTTTAGTAATTACTAGGCCGGCAGAAAGATCTTCACGGAACTTGGCAGGAAGGATTAAGCGACCTTTTTCATCAAGGCGAGGCTCGTGAGTGCCGAGAAACATGAGCTCCCCCTTCCCCAAGGTTTGAATGCTCTAGTTCCCCACTTTACTCCCTTTTCCTCCATTTGCAACCACCTTTCGCCACTTATTTCCCTAATCCCCCCTTTTAAAAGGCAGATCCCTCCACTTGTTTTTTACACAAAAAAAAGACCCCCGAATGGGGGCCTGACTAGCTATTCAAAATTAAAAACTACTCAAGTGGATCGCGACCGCGATCATCCCAACGATTATCCATACGCTCTTTAAAGCCCTTTTTAGCTGGCTTTGCGGGGCGTTGGCCCTTGGCAATTGCATCTACTTTGCCCTTAAGGCCGGCAGCTAAAATCGATAAACCAGTCAAACAAACTAGAAATCCGACCCAGCTAATTGGATAGATCTTGCTAAATACGCCACCGAAAACTGCGCCAAAACCTGCGAAAAATAGGACCACTGCTAAACCTAAATTGCGGCGGCTAGCTTTTGTGGGCGCACCAGTTAGCGCTGAAACTAGGCGTGGATCATCGGCCAACATGGCCTTTTCCATCTGGGCCAGTAGCTTCTCTTCGCGCTCCGAAAGTGGCATAAGGCCACAATAGAACATGTGCGCGTTACTCGCTACTTTTTTCGCCCTCTGACTCCTTTGGGTCTGCTGAGGATTTCTCAATAAGTCGCCCAGGACGAACGCTGCCCCCGCCAAAGCGTAATTTTGCCCGATCAATGGCGGTATCTGCCTCGCGCCAGCCTTTCTCGCGGGCGCCTAAAAGCAATTGCTCTGGGGCTGCCTCGCTTAAATTATCGAGTGAGATGCCAACTAGACGCAGGCGAGCGCGATCGAGGTTAAGCGATAAGAAAAGGGATTTAGCGATTTCGTAAATGTCGTGCGTGCTATCTATCGGTAGTGGCAAAGTTTTTGAACGCGAAATGGTTGAGAAATCAGCGAAACGAACTTTGATCGAAATTGTTTTGGCGTAGTAATCATTTTCACGTAATCGGGCTGCTGCTTTTTCGGTAAGACGTAAGAACTCTTGCAGAATTTCTTCGGGGTCATCAATATCTTGCGCAAAAGTTTCAGCTGCCGAAATACTTTTATCTGGTTCATTTGGAGTCACATCACGATAATCGCGACCCCAAGCTAATTCATATAGCGAAGCACCACTTGCTTGGCCCAGTGCGCGAATTAAAGTTGCGCGCGGCAAATTAGCAATATCGGCAACTGTACGCAAACCTAGCCGTTCCAGAGTCTCGGCAGTTTTTGGGCCCACGCCCCAAATTGCATTTACTGGCAAAGGATGCAAGAAATTTAAAATGCGATCGGCTGGAATTTCTAGAATTCCATTTGGTTTGCAATGACCCGATGCTAACTTGGCAATGAACTTAGATGGTGCAATACCAACTGAACAAGTAATGCCTTCGCT
>CAIXTG010000172.1 GCA_903922325.1 uncultured Actinomycetes bacterium | reverse complement strand
GATGAAGACGATTATCACGTTCTGCAGTTAATTGGCTGCACTGCCAATCTAGAAGATGGCAGCAAGTTCGGTGAAGTAAGCGATGTCCTAAATCTGCCTGGCCAAGATGTGCTTGTGATTAAAGCTGACAGTGGCGAAGTTTTAGTTCCTTTCGTTCACCAACTAGTTCCAACGGTGGATATCAAAGCCAAGATCGTGGTCGTCATTCCACCGATTATTTCGGGGGAGATGAAATGAAAATAGATGTAATCTCGATCTTTCCAGAATATTTAGCCCCACTTGAACTATCGCTATTGGGCAAAGCGCAAGAAAAAGGTTTGCTTGAAATTGGCGTGCATGACTTGCGTGCGCATACCAGCGACAACCACCACAGCGTTGATGACACCCCTTACGGTGGTGGCGCTGGCATGGTTATGAAAGCTGAAATTTGGGGCCATGCCTTAGATAGTTTGCTAACCGATAACTGCGATCTAATTATTCTCACCCCGGGTGGTAAGCGTTTTAACCAACGAATGGCTGAAGAACTCTCAACGAAGTCGCATCTGCTTTTTGCTTGTGGTCGATATGAAGGAATTGATGATCGGGTTCGCCAACATTATTCAACTGCTGCATACAGCGATCGCGGAATCCGAGTTCATGAGATATCCATTGGTGATTACGTATTAGGAGGCGGCGAAGTTGCCTCGATGGTGATTATCGAAGCAGTAACACGTCTGATTCCTGGAGTATTGGGCAATCCAGAATCTATCGTTGAGGAATCTCATATGTCGGAAGGATTTGTGGAATATCCGTCATTTACTAAGCCTGCTAATTGGCGGGACATTGAAGTGCCAGAGATTTTGCTCTCGGGTAATCACGCCGCAATTGCCAAATGGCGTAGTGAAGCAGCACACAAGCGCGCTCAAGATAATCTCTAATCTCGCCAACACTTCACTTCTAACTCGCGAGTATGTTTTTAGCAACGTAACGTTGCGCTATGACGAGTTTTGATCCAGCAATTCAGATGCGATTGATTCGCGATCTGGAGCCAGCAGTTGCAGTCGAACTCGAGCGACATTTAAAGATTCAAAAAGACTGGTATCCACACGATTATGTCCCATGGTCTGAAGGACGTAACTTTGCCGGTCCTTTAAATGGCGATGCTTGGGAAGCCAAAGATTCTAAGCTCTCGCCAATTGCGCAAGATTCATTAGTTTTGAATTTGTTAACCGAAGACAACTTGCCTAGTTATCACACTGAAATCGCAATTGCGATGGGCCGTGATGGTGCATGGGGAACTTGGATCGAACGTTGGACTGCTGAAGAAAATCGCCATGGCATTGTTATGCGCGACTATTTAATGGCAACTCGTGGTGTTGACCCGTATGAACTAGAAGACCTGCGCATGGCGCATATGTCAGTTGGCTATCAAAAGCCTTACGAGAATGACATGTTGCATACCGTGGCCTATGTTTCTTTCCAAGAGTTAGCTACTCGTATTTCGCATCGCAACACTGGACTTATCTCTGATGATCCAATTTGTGAAGGCATGTTGCAGCGAGTTGCCCTTGATGAGAATTTACATATGATTTTTTATCGCAACCTACTTGGGGCTGCTCTTGATCTGGAACCAAATGCGGCAATGCGCGCGATTACAGATGTGGTGACTAACTTCGATATGCCGGGTGCCGGTATGCCAGGTTTTGCTCGTAAATCTGTCGGTATTGCGCTAGCGGGCATCTATGACATGCAGCAACATCTAGAAGATGTAATTGCGCCAGTACTTCGTGCCTGGAACGTATTCGGCCGCGAAGATCTCTCGGGCGATGGTCAAGCAGCCCGTGATGAACTAAGCGCATTTCTGGCAGGAGCAACTTCCGAATCTGATCGCTTTAATGAAAAGCGTGAGAAGCACTTTGAACGCTTAATTGCGCGTGGCCAAGAACCGATTCGGCTAACTAAAACTAAGTAAAGCGGGTAAAGTTTGCGATTATGTGCAGACTATTAGGTTACGCCGCAAGTGCTGATACGACTTTTGCCGAAATCGTGGGCGAAGGTTTTGAGAATTTTGTCGCGATGTCTGATGAACATAAAGATGGCTGGGGCATTACCTCAATTGATAAAAGTGGCGAAGTTTCACGCACTGTTGATCTTGAGCGCGCAGTAGCTAGTTCTACTTTTGTAGATGTGAAAGATCGCCCAGCTGATTCAGGCCTTCTACATTTGCGCCTGGCATCTAAAGGTCTAACCATTGATATTAAGAATAATCACCCTTTTGTCGATGGCACTTATAGTTTTATGCATAACGGCACGATTCGCCCGGCTGCATCAGTAGAAGCTTTCATTGATCCAGAGTTCGCTAATCGTGCACAGGGCAGCACCGATAGTGAGCGCTATTTCTACGTAATCCTTAGTGAGATTAAGAAGCATGGTTTGGTTGATGGGCTACGTAGCGCTGTTACCAAGATCAGTGACAACTGTGATTTCTCCAGCATCAACTGCATGCTGCTGACTCCGGATTATTTAATTGCAGCCTGCGAATTCAATGTGACCGATCAATCCGAGTGGACTGTTAATTCTCATTATGAATTGCGTTATCGCAACGATGAAAGTGGCGTAGTCATCTCATCTACTGGTTGGGGTCACGATGATTGGTCAGTTTTAGCCAACCATCAAGTGCTGGTCGTTGATCGCAAGAGCTTAAATACCGAGATTTTGCCGCTGCCATTACGCTTAGGGGCATGACGCGCACATATCTGGTCGAGACTTACGGCTGCCAGATGAACGTGCACGATTCCGAACGTATTGCCGGATTGTTAGAAGCCGATGGCTATGTTCCAGTCGAAGCCGGTAAACAAGCAGACTTAGTTGTTTTCAATACCTGTGCCGTACGCGAGAACGCCGATAACAAACTCTATGGAAATTTGAGTTTCTTGGCGCCAGTTAAGAAACTAAACCCAGCAATGCAGATTGCAGTTGGCGGTTGCTTGGCCCAAAAAGATCAAGCCACAATCCTTAAAAAAGCGCCTTACGTTGATGTGGTTTTCGGAACCCATAATGTTGGTTCGCTGCCAGTGTTGCTAGAACGTGCGCGAATTGAAGAAGAGTCTCAAATCGAAATTCTCGAAGCGCTAGAGCATTTCCCATCAACTCTGCCAGCTAAGCGGTTTAGTGACTTTACTGCGTGGGTCTCTGTTTCAGTTGGTTGCAATAACACTTGCACCTTCTGCATTGTGCCTACGCTGCGCGGAATCGAGAAAGATCGTCCAGCAAGTGAGATCTTGCGTGAGATTAATACTTTAGTTGACTCTGGTGTTATTGAAATTACGTTACTCGGCCAAAATGTGAATGCCTATGGCGTTGAGTTCGGAGATCGCGGCGCTTTTGCAAACTTACTTAAAGAATGCGGCAAGATCTCAGGACTAGAGAGAGTCCGCTTTATGTCGCCACATCCACGAGATTTCACTGATGATGTAATCGAGGCAATGGCCAGCACACCAAATGTGATGCCGCATCTACATATGCCGTTGCAATCTGGATCTAATCGAATTCTGCAAGAGATGCGTCGCTCATATCGCACAGACCGCTACTTAGGAATTCTCGATCGCGTTCGCACAGCCATGCCACAATCGCAGGTAACAACTGACATCATCGTAGGTTTTCCAGGTGAGACTGAAGCAGATTTCCAAGCCACGTTAGATCTCTGCACGCAAGCGCGATTCTCAGCCGCCTATACCTATCAATATTCAATTCGCCCCGGAACTCCAGCTGCCGTTATGCCAAATCAAGTTCCAGCTGATGTTGTGGGAGAGCGCTACACCCGCTTGCACGCGCATCAAGAAGCGATTTCCGCTTCAGTTAATGCCGAAGCGATTGGTCGCACTATGAAAGTTCTAGTGGCTGAAGTTTCTGGCCGCCGCAATGGCGATAACGATCGTATGACTGGGCGCAGCGAAGATTTCAGATTGGTTCACTTCAACTCCATGGTTGAACAGCCACTACCTGGTGACTTGATCACAGTAGATATCACCGAGAGCTCATCGCATTATTTAATTGGTACGGGCGGCAAGGTAGAGCGCAGAGCTAAACGCGAAGTAAAGGGCACCATGTTAGGTATCCCGGTTATTCGCGCATGAAGCTAATTGTTATCTGTGGCGCAACTGCCACTGGCAAGAGTGATCTTGCAATTTCAGTAGCGCAGAAGATTCATGCCGAAATTATCAATGCCGACTCAATGCAGCTCTACAAAGGAATGGATATTGGCACTGCCAAGTTAAGTATCGAAGAACGTCAGGGAATTCCGCATCACCTGCTCGATGTTCTTGAAGTAACTGAGGATGCCAATGTGGCTTGGTACCAAAGCCAAGCACGAGCGAAAATCTCAGAAATTCAGAGTCGTGGAAAATCAGTCGTAATTGTGGGCGGAACTGGGCTCTACATCAAAGCAATTCTCGATGAACTTAATTTTCCAGATACCAACCCGGCAGTTCGTGAAGCACTTG
>CAIXTG010000171.1 GCA_903922325.1 uncultured Actinomycetes bacterium | reverse complement strand
GACTTGGATTTCTTGGGTTAACAAAAGTTCGCGACAAGGAAAAATCTCTAGCTTGCCAATTACTGGTTCGGAAGTTCGCTGGCCAGAAACTTCGAAGTAATTTAACTCTTCAATCTCATCGCCAAAGAAATCGATCCGAACGGGGTGTTTAGTCAGCGGTAAAAATAAATCAATGATTCCACCACGCACGGCAAACTCACCACGCTTTTCAACTAAGTCCGTTCGCACATAAGCCAGTTCAGTTAAATGTCTTATTAACTCACTTAAGGAAATCTCTTGTCCTTGTTCAATAGCTAAAAGAGGTTGCTTTGCTAAATCAGCAATTATGCGATGAATGACACCACGCACTGGAGTAATCACAATTGGGTTAAGCGCGGAATTCGAATGCGCTAATTCACTTAAAGTTTGAATTCGGCGAGCAACAGTGTCACTTCGTGGGCTTAATCGTTCGTGCGGCAAAGTTTCCCAAGCTGGAAATTCAAGAACGCGATCATGTAAATCGCGAAGTTCGCTGGCGATATCTTCAGCGCCACGACTAGAGCCACTAATGACTAGAACTGGCCTAGATTGTGCGATTTGAGCGATCAAGAACGGAAAACTAGGTGGCGGTGTGACCAAATTATGAGATCGATGCAAATTACTTTCACTTGTTGCATCGATAAATTCCGGGAAGTCGGCAAGTGAATTTAATAAGCCACGCATGACAACCTCCCACCCACTTAGCTGCTACGAAATGCCGTTAAGCCCCAACTCCCAAAGGAGGGAGGGGGCGAATTACGCCAATTCTATCTTGCCCAATGAGGGTGAAAGAACGCGTGCGGTAATCGCGATTGCGAAAGACCTGCAATGATTACGCCCATGTCAGGCAATTTCCAGGCCGATGACGCAGAGTTGCGTAATGACGTTCGCCAGTTAGGTGAACTCTTAGGCCAAACCCTTGTACGCCAAGAAGGCGTCGAACTGCTCAATTTAGTTGAGGCAGTGCGTAAGGCTGTGCGCGAAGGCGATAGCGGCGAAATACTTTCTGATTTATCTGTTGAAGATTCAGTGCAGTTGGTGCGCGCATTTAGTACTTATTTTCATTTAGCAAATGTTGCTGAACAAGTTCACCGTGCACATATTTTGGCCGATGCGCGTGCCGAGGGTGGTTCTTGGTTAACTCGCGCAACCGATCGCATCATTGCTGCTAAGAAAGCGCAAACACCTGGTCATGAATTTTCTGATGCTGATTTAGAACTCTGGGTTTCTGAGTTAATGGTGCGTCCAGTTTTCACTGCGCATCCAACTGAAGCAGCTCGTCGATCTATTTTGAATAAATTAGGAAAAGTTGCGACTTTACTTGACCAGAAAAAATCTCCAGCTCGTGTTGCAAAGTTAGCCGAACTAATTGATCTGCTTTGGCAGACAGATGAACTTCGACTCGATCGACCAGAGCCGCTTGATGAAGCTATGAACGCGCTTTATTACTTAGATGATTTATTTAAATTATCTGTGCCTCAAGTTCTAAATGATTTCGCAACACAGATGAAACGTCTCGGAATCGATGTTCCGGTAACCGCTCGCCCACTTTCCTTTGGAAACTGGATCGGTGGTGACCGTGATGGAAACCCAAATATCACTGGCGAAGTAACCCGCGACGTAATGGTTTTGCAGGCTGGCCACGCTATTCGCGTCACTATCGCAGCCATGGATGAGCTTCGTCAGCTACTTTCGGTATCAACTCGAATCGTTGGCGCAACACCTGAACTAACTGCCTCAATTGAAAAAGATTTACAACATATTCCAGAATTCGAAGAGCGCTTCTTACGTTTAAATGTCGAAGAGCCATATCGCTTGAAGGCCACAGCAATTGTGCATCGCTTAGCTTTCACACGTATGCGTCATTCGGCTAACGGGCCACACGTGCCTCATCGTGATTACTGCGATACTGCTGAATTACTGGCTGATTTAACGTTAATGCGCGATTCACTTTTCGCCCACCGTGGCGAGTTGATCGCAACTGGCTTACTCGAACGCACAATTCGCACGGTCAGTACTTTTGGTTTGACCCACGCAACAATGGATATCCGTGAACATTCTGATGCCCATCACCATGTGCTTTCACAATTAGCTATTGCCGATGGTTATCTAGATAAGAGCCACGACGAGAAGTTTGCTCTGCTTGCAACTGAACTAGCTAATTCAGCTAAACCTGACTTAAGCAAACTTGATGCTGCTGCCACTAAAACCATGGACACCTTTGCGGCAATTGGCGAAATAATCGATCGTTTCGGGTCAACTGCAATCGAAACCTATATCGTCTCGATGACTAAAGGTGCTGATGATTTATTAGCAGCTGTGGTTCTTGGTAAAAATGTTGGTCTCGTTGATCTTGATAAGAATGTGGCTCGAATTGGTTTTGCCCCACTTCTTGAAACAGTGGCCGAATTACGTGCCGCCGGTGAAATTTTGGAAAAACTTCTTGCAAACCCTGTTTATCGCAAGCTTTTAACTTTGCGTGGCGATGTACAAGAGATCATGTTGGGTTACTCAGATTCCAATAAAGATGCTGGCATCGCTACTAGCCAATGGGAAATTCACCGAGCCCAACGCAATTTGCGTGATGTGGCAATGAAATATGGAATTCGGTTACGTTTATTCCACGGTCGCGGTGGTTCAGTTGGTCGCGGTGGTGGCCCAACATATGAAGCTTTGATTGCGCTTCCTTGGGGCTCAATTGATGGCGAAATTAAAATGACTGAACAAGGCGAAGTTATTAGCGATAAGTTCTCACTTCCTTCGCTTGCCCGTGAAAATGTTGAATTAACTTTGGCAGCTGCTCTTGAAGCAACAGTTCTAAATCGCGGACCTCGCCAAGCGCCCGAAGATCTTGAGCGCTGGAGTAATTGCATGCAATCAATTAGCGATAATTCATTTGCCAAATATCGTTCCTTGATCGATCACGCAGATTTGCCCGCATATTTCTATGCTTCCACCCCTGTTGAACAACTGGGAAATCTATTCTTAGGATCACGACCATCGCGTCGCCCAGATGCAGCAAGTGGCCTAGGTAGTTTGCGTGCGATTCCATGGGTATTTGGTTGGACCCAATCTCGTCAGATCGTGCCTGGTTGGTATGGCGTCGGCACTGGATTAAAAGCAGCACGCGAAGCCGGTCATGGCGAGGTTGCATCACGAATGCTGAAAGAGTGGCATTTCTTCAATACCTTTATTAGCAACGTCGAGATGACGCTAGCAAAAACAGATTTAGTGTTGGCTCGTCGTTATGTTGAAAAGCTAGTACCGGTTGAGTTGCATCATTTTCTAGCAGATATTGAAGCTGAGTTCGCACTTACGGTTGCGGAAATTAACTTGTTAACCAAGAAGAAATCGCTGCTCGAAGATCAGCCAATTCTTTCGCGCACCTTGCAAGTTCGCGATGCTTATCTATCACCTCTGCACTTGCTGCAAATTAACTTGCTCAGCCGAGTGCGCACCGAAGGTGCCGATGCGGACCCACTATTGATTCGTGCGCTGCTGCTAACTATTAATGGTGTGGCAGCTGGCTTACGCAACACTGGCTGACCGAACAGATTAAATCAGCTATTAAACGCTGATTGAGTACGTTCTAAACCTTGGGTAATCAAAGATTCAACGCAATCAGCACCGCGCAAAATAAAGTCCGTTAACTCTTTCTTTTCAGCTGACGCAAACTGTTTTAAAACAAAATCGCCTGGGTCTTGTTGGCCAGGCGGACGGCCGATACCTAATCGCACGCGCAAATATTCAGCGCTGCCGAATGAAGATGTCAGTGATTTCAGACCATTGTGGCCATTGTCGCCGCCAGCTACTTTGCTGCGAATTGCGGCAAATGGAATATCTAACTCGTCGTGCAAAACAATAATGTTTGCCAGTTCTACTTTATAAAAGTTAGCAAGGGCTTTAACTGGGCCACCAGATTCATTCATATAGCTCTTTGATTTCGCAACGATTACAGAGGCGGCATCAATGCCAACACCCAATTTAAATTCAGCAATGTCGCAACGAGATTTATGTGAACTCCATTTAGCAGAGTTAGATTTTGCCAGCTGATCTACAACTAATTGGCCAATGTTATGGCGAGTTGCTTCGTATTCGGGGCCGGGATTGCCCAACCCAACTACTAACCACAGCATGTTAAATCCATGTCCCTAGATTAGTAGTTGAACTGGGATCAACCGATTAAGACTCTTTCTTCTCTTCAGCAGCAGGTGCGGCTGCAGCAGCTGGTGCCGCTTCAGCAACTGGTTCAACTGCAGTTGAACGCTCTGAAAGGTGTACAACAACCATCTTTGGATCAGAGATAAGTGTTACGCCAGCTGGCAATGCAACGTTTTCGGCATACATAGATGTGCCGGCAGCCATGCCAGTTAGATCAAGTTCGAAGAAGCTAGGAATTGCAGTTGCTTCAGTTTCAACTTCGATTGAGTGGTGAACGTGCTCAAGAATTCCGTCGCGGTCGTGCTCACCAGAAGTGTGAACTGGAACAGCAACAACAACGCGCTCGCCGCGGCGAACCAAAACTAAGTCAACGTGCTCAAGTGTGCCCTTAAGTGCGTTGCGAACAACAGCCTTAGGCAAAGTTAGAACAGTTGTGCCATCAACGACGATATCTAGAAGTACGTTTGATGTTTTAAGTGCAACGCCAAGTTCGCGTGCTGGAAGTGTTACGTGGGCAGGTGTTTCACCGTGTCCGTAGATAACTGCAGGAACTAAACCATCGCGTCGATTACGACGTGATGCGCCTTTACCAAATTCAGTACGGCGAACGCCATTGATTGAAATCTCAGCCATTTTTCTTTGCTCCTGTCAGGTTTACTTTCGGTTACTTCACAAAAGTTCCAGCAGGATTAAAACCTACGCCGTCGATTACGGAAGAAATTCTTACCCTCGCCGGAACGAGCCAAAGGTTAGCGAATGGGTGCGGTTAAGCGCAAATCGCGCTTAGGAATGACCATCGAAGAGGCTAGTAACTGAGCCATCTTCGAATACTTCGCGAATTGCCCGACCAAGTAGTGGGGCGATCGAAAGCACGGTTAAACGGTCGAATTTTTGGTCTTCTGTTATTGGCAACGTATTGGTAATTACAACTTCTGATGCACGCGAACCTTTTAAGCGTTCAATGGCAGGGCCTGAGAAAACCGCATGTGTGGCAGCGATAATTACATCTTTTGCGCCAGCATCGAAAAGTGCCTCGACAGCTTTAGTAATTGTGCCGGCGGTGTCGATCATGTCATCGATAACTACGCAGGTTTGACCTTGCACATCACCAACGACGCGACCGGTAGTTGATTCATTTGGAATACGTGGATCGCGTGTTTTGTGAATGAAGGCAATTGGGCAACCACCAAGAAGATCTGACCAACGCTCTGCTACACGTACTCGACCAGAGTCTGGCGAAACGATAGTTAACTTGCTGCGATCAACTTTGCTACCAACGTAGTTAGCCAACATTGGTAATGCGAACAAATGATCAACTGGACCATCGAAGAAACCTTGAATTTGTGAAGTATGTAAATCAACGCACATCAAACGATCGGCGCCAGCAGTCTTAAATAGATCAGCCATTAATCGCGCAGTGATTGGCTCGCGACCGCGGCTCTTCTTATCTTGGCGGGCGTAACCATAGAAAGGTGCAACAACGGTGATGCGCTTTGCAGATGCGCGCTTCAAAGCATCAACCATGATTAGTTGTTCCATGATCTGCTTATTTACTGGTGCAGTGTGGCTTTGAATTACATAAGCATCGCAACCGCGAACCGATTCTTCGAAGCGAACAAAAATTTCGCCATTCGCAAAGTCATATGCAGATGTTGGTGTTAAAGGAATTCCGAGTTCGGCAGCAACTTCATCAGCTAATTCAGGGAAACCGCGGCCGGCAAAAAGTCGTAAACGCTTTTCAGAAGATAACCGGATCTCGCTCATTTACTAACCTTTCGATTCTTTAGCTTCGGCTGCTTGTGCTGACTTGGAGCCAGCGCGCTTGCGCATGACCCAACCTAATACATTGCGCTGCTTAGATCGGCCAACGCCGATCGCGCCAGGTGGAACATCTTCAGTAATTACGGAACCGGCGGCGGTGTAAGCACCATCACCAATATTTACTGGTGCGACCAACATGGTGTCGCTACCGATACGAACATGATCGCCAACAACAGTTGGATGCTTTTCAACTCCGTCGTAATTAACAAAAATTGTGGCAGCACCGATATTGGTGCCCTCACCGATCGTCGCATCGCCAACGTAAGAAAGATGTGGCACTTTTGAGCCTGCGCCAACTTGGGAATTCTTAATTTCTACGAATGCCCCAGCCTTGCTGCTCTCTTTCAGCACGGTGCCGGCACGTAGATAAGTAAATGGACCAACATTTGCAGCTGCGCCAATTTCAGAATCGGTGCAATTTGATTCAACTACCGATGCCCCTTGTCCTACTTGGCAATTAGTTAGCGTGGTGCGCGGGCCAATCACGGCGCAACATTCAACTGTTGTTTTGCCCAAGATGGCAGAGCCAGGAAAAATAGTTACATCGTTAGATATTTCAGCCTGGACATCGATCCAGGTGGTAGTTGGGTCAACAATTGTTACACCGTTACGCATATGTGTTTCATTGATGCGATCGCGCAACATGGCAGCACTCTCAGCAAGTTGATAACGATCATTAACGCCAAGAGTTTCGACAAAGTCTTCAATTAAGACAGCACCGATAGTGCCGCCCTCGTTACGTAAAATTTCGATTACATCAGTTAAATAAAGTTCACCTTGGGCATTCGCTGCAGTTAGCTTATTGATTGCACCAGCTAGTTTCGCGCCATCGAACGCGTACACACCTGAGTTGATTTCAAAGATCATCTTCTGATCTTCATCGGCATCTTTTTCTTCAACGATACGCAACAAGGTACCGTCATCGGCGCGAATAATGCGACCATAACCAGTTGGGTCAGGGTGTTCGGCAGTTAGAACTGAAGCTGTTGCACCCGATGCTTTGTGTGCTGCAACTAATTCTATAAGTGAGGTGCCAGTTAACATCGGGGTATCGCCCGCCAAGATAATTACCGTGCCCGAAACTTTGATTTCAGCCAGCGCTAATTGAGTTGCATGCCCAGTACCGCCGCGGCGATCTTGAAAAACTGTTTTTGCACTTGGCGCGATCTGGCTTAAATGTGATTCAACCGCTTCGCGGCCAGCACCAACTACAACACAAAGTTGAGCGGGGTTAATTTCAGAGACTGCAGCTAGAACATGTCCAAGTAACGAACGGCCAGCGATTTCATGTAAGACTTTAGGAGTTGCAGATTTCATGCGGGTGCCTTCGCCAGCGGCTAAGACAATTGCACAATCCAAGAGATGCTCCCCTGCTGCTAGTCAGGCCTTAATTCTAACTTCGGTTTTGTGCGGATTTGCTCCGCCACCAGGTATCGATCCTGGACCCTGGGCTTCAAAGGCCCATGTGCTAGCCACTACACAATGGCGGAACCCGTATTCTCCCTCATCCGAGGGACTGCTTTTGACCATTAACCTTGCCCATAGCGAGATTTCTGAAGAAAATTGCCAAGAAAATTACAAGGGGCGGGGGTAAAAATGCGCGATGAAGTAGATCGCCTGATCGCCGCCTGGAAATCAGAGCGCCCCGATCTCAATCTTGCGCCATTAGCGGTACTCAGTCGCGTAACTAGAATTTCGCGCCAACTTGATATCACTCGTCGAAGCGCATTCGCTGACTTAGAAACTTGGGGCTTTGATGTTCTTGCCGCTCTGCGTCGCGCAGGGTCGCCATATCAACTATCTCCTAGTTCATTAATGTCTGAAACTTTAGTAACAAGTGGCACCATGACTAATCGGCTTGATCGATTAGAAGAGTTAAAACTAATCACTCGCGAACCCGACCCCGCTGATGGTCGTGGCAGTTTGGTTACGTTAACGAAAAATGGCATGAGCGCTGTTGATGCCGCGATGGAAGATCTACTTGGCCGCGAAGAAGAATTGTTATCTGCCCTAACCAAAGAAGAACAGATTGATTTAGCGAGATTGCTAAGTAAATTAGTTAACGCGTTTCAATAACTCGAGCACCAGGCACCGGCCCAGTTGCTCTTGCAACACTTCCAACTACACCGCTGGCAGTAAGTGCAACTGCTAAATCTAAGCCAGCTTCTTCATCGGAAACTAAGAACGCAACTGTGGGCCCAGAGCCAGAAACAATTCCACCTAATGCGCCGTACTCTTGACCAACATCGAGAATTAATCGAAGCGCAGGTCGTAGTGAGCAAGCAGCACTCTGTAAGTCGTTGATTAGATGTTTTCCAACTGAAATTTCATCAGCAGCTAATAGTGATTGCATTAATTTATCGCTGGCTTGCGGATTCGCAATTGTTAAACCAGCGCGCAGTCGATCACACTCGGCATAAACCGATGGCGTTGATAGCCCGGCTGAAGAAAGCGCTAAAACCCAATGGTAAGTGCCTCTTGAGAGCGCTGCAGTTAGTTCATCGCCGCGACCGCGCCCAATAGCAGTGCCGCCATTTAACATAAACGGGACATCGCTGCCTAGTTGGCGGGCAACTTTCACCATCTCTTCGCGGGTCATGCCTAACGAATACAACGCATCGATGGCAACTATGGCAGCGGCGGCATTCGCGCTTCCGCCGGCCATGCCGCCAGCAACCGGAATAGTTTTATGAATCTGCATCGTTGCATCAATTTCAACGTTGTAATCTTTCGCAATTATCTGAGCAGCTTTGGCAGCTAAATTTGTTTCATCAGCTGGCACGCCCGCAATGTGATCGCCGGTAATTGAAAGCGACAAACCTGAACCGGGTGCTGCATGAGTAATCGTTAAATCATCGTAAATAGAAATTGCTTGAAAAACTGTGACCAAACCATGAAAGCCATCGTTTTCGCGCGGGCCAACTGAAAGTTGCAGATTAACTTTCGCAGGAACGCGAACGGTTACTGAATTTGTGGCCACGATTGAACTCTACTTGACGCTTTGGCTGGCGTTATAGATGGCACAGAAAGAATCAATTAATAAAGACTCACCGCGCAACGTTGGATCAATGCCTGCTGCGATTAAAACTGCTTCGGCTTTTGCCGAGCTACCAAAAATGCCCGATAGCGCTGCCCGCAACATTTTGCGACGTTGAGCAAAGGCTGCGTCAACTAATTGGAAAACACCTTTACGCATAACATCATCGCCCGGAGTTTCATGTCGCTTGAAACTTACTAGCTTTGAATCGACGCCAGGTACTGGCCAGAAAATAGAGCGCGAAACCGAGCCCGCACCACTTACTTGGGCCCACCAAGAAGCTTTTAGCGAAGGAATTCCATATTCCTTGGTACCTGGTTTAGCAGCTAGGCGATCAGCAACCTCGGCTTGCACCATTACTACCCCAGTATTTAGAGAAGGCAAAATTTCTAGTAAGTGCAGCAACACTGGCACTGAAACGTTGTAAGGCAAATTTGCAACCAACACGGTTGGTGCAACGGGCAACTCTCTAAGTGCTAACGCATCGGTATTTATGACGGTTAATTTATATGAATCTTTCTTATGCTCAGCAACCGTGATTGGTAAGCGATCGGCCAAACGTTGATCAATTTCAACTGCAATTACATTAGAGGTAACTTCAAGCAGCGCCAAAGTTAGCGAACCTAACCCCGGGCCAATCTCAAGTGCGATGTCATCGGAAGTTACGCCTGCAACGCGCACAATTTTTTGGCAAACATTGCCATCGATTACAAAGTTTTGGCCAAGTGATTTGGCAGGGCGCAGATCTAGTAACTCGGCCAGCTCACGAATTTCAGCGGCGCCTAGCAGCGACATCAGTTGAACTTTCCAAAAGCTCGCTCAGCATTGGCACTCAACGCATTTGCGAACTCAGCCAAATCATCGCCGCGTTCGGCTGCCATTGCCCGAATGACTGTCGCAACTTGGGCTGGCACATTCAGTGCACCGCGATTGGGCATAGGCGCTAAAAATGGTGAATCAGTTTCGGCCATAAGTAGTTCTATCGGAACTAATTTAACCGCTTCTCGAAGTTCCGGTGCATTCTTAAAAGTAATAGTGCCCGCAAATGACAAGATATAGCCACGTTCAATGCAGATTTTGGCCATTGCAGCATCGCCTGAATAACAGTGAAAAATAGTCGTTTCAGGGGCGCCAACCTCTTGCAGAATAGAAAGAACATCTTCATGTGAATCGCGATCGTGAATAACTAAAGCTTTGTTGGTGCGCTTAGCTAACTCGATATGCCATTTAAAAGAATCTTGTTGGCGTTTGCGCAATTCAGGTGGCGTGCGGAAATAATCTAAGCCAGTTTCACCAATGGCACGTACTCGCGGATGCTGTGCTAATTTTTCAATAATCGCTAAGTCGGCTACTAAATCTTCAACCACTGGCGCTTCATTTGGATGCAGCGCAACGGCTGCAAGTACCGAGGTATTCCACTTCTCGGCTGCATCAACGCACCATTGTGATTGCTCAGCCGAATAACCAACTTGCACAATTCGATTGATTCCAACCGATGCGGCATCGGCAATTACTTGACCAACGGCATCTGAATCAGCCGCTGCATCGGTAACTATTTCCATATGTGCGTGAACATCAACGCAAGGAACTGGCAATGGTTCAGGAAGTGGCGCAGGTTTGCGATCTAAATCGCGATTGTGCCGATCAGCCATGAAGGTGAGTTATTCCGCAGCTTCAAGGCGTGGGAAAAGTACTGGCGTCTTGGTAACAGTTGAACCAGCTGGCAATTGACCCCAAGTGGCAACGTTTGAAATTGGTTGGTTGCTAATTGCGCCTAACTTTTCATTTGCGCCAAGTGATTGCCAGAGAATTTCACAGGTTGCTGGCATAACTGGATTTAATAAAACTGCTAACGCACGCAAAGCCTCGGAAGTGTTGTAAAGAACTGATTCAAGTTCGGCTTGATTCGCTGGATCTTTGGCGAGCTTCCATGGCTCTTTCTCGGTTACATAGCCATTTACACGCTTGCAGAATTCCATAATTGCATTGATGCCACCTTGGAAATCAAGGGCAACCATTGCGGCATCTGCCTTAGCCACGGTTTCAGTTAATGCAGCGCTCAAACCAGCGTCGTTACTTACTGCCGGCAAGACTCCGCCGCAGTATTTCTCGATCATGGCCGCTAAACGCGAAGCTAAATTGCCAAAATCATTAGCTAATTCACTGGTGTAACGAGCGCTCATGTCCTCCCAAGAGAATGAACCATCGCTACCAAACGGGATTGCCCGCAAGAAGTAATAGCGGAAAGCATCTACGCCGAAATGATCGGTGATGTCTTTAGGTGAAATGCCAGTGAGCTTGCTCTTGCTCATCTTTTCGCCACCAACTAGCAACCAACCGTGTGCAAAAACTTTCTTCGGCACTTCAAGACCCGCAGCCATCAACATCGCTGGCCAGATAACAGCATGGAAACGCAAAATATCTTTACCTACTAAGTGCACATCGGCTGGCCAAGTTTGGGCAAACTTCTTGCCACCTTCGGAATCTGGCGCATCAGTTAGGCCAACAGCAGTTGCGTAGTTAAGCAACGCATCGAACCAAACATAAACAACTTGATCGGTATCCCATGGAACTGGAATTCCCCAATCAAAAGTTGAACGTGAAATTGAAAGATCAGAGACGCCGCCTTCTAAGAACGAAATAACTTCGTTGCGCGCACTTTCCGGTTGGCAGCTTTGCGGGTTTGCTTTGTAATGCGCCAGCAACTTATCGGTGAAAGCAGATAGTCGGAAGAAATAATTATTCTCGTTAACAATTTCAACCGGCTTACTATGAATTGGACAAAGCTTTTCATCGCCAGATTCAATTAAATCGCCTGGCAGTTTAAATTCTTCGCAGCCAACACAGTAAGGGCCTTCATATTTGCCCGCATAAATATGATCAGCATCTTTTAAACTTTGTAAAAACTTTTGCACGCGCTCGGTATGACGAGGTTCAGTGGTACGAATGAAGTCATCGTTTGCAATATTTAGCGCTGCCCAGTTTGGTTTCCAGGCATCTGCCACCAAGCGGTCGCACCAATCTTGCGGTGCTACCCCGTTTTGGTCAGCAGTACGCATAACTTTCTGACCGTGTTCATCAGTGCCCGTTAAGAACCAGACTGATTCGCCACGTTGACGATGCCAGCGAGTTAAAACATCGCCTGCAACTGTTGTGTAAGCGTGGCCAATATGTGGCGCATCGTTTACATAGTAAATCGGCGTCGTTAGATAGAAAGACTTATTAACTGCGCTCATTGGGACATCTTATTGGCATCGACGACTGCGGCATAAACGATTTTCTTCGGGATCTTAAATTCCTCGGCCACGGTAGCAATTGCGCCTTTGCGGTCCATGCCGGCGCCTTCAAATTCACGCACTCGAGCGACCATTTCTGTCGAAGTTGCTGCGGCATCACCAACTGGAGCTCCGGCAATTACCAAAGTAATTTCACCTAATACTTCATTGCCGACAGACCAATTGTGAAGTTCTGAAAGTGTGCCCCGGATAGTTTCTTCATAGCGCTTAGTCATCTCGCGACAGATGGCACCTTGCCGTTCGCCACCAATTGCAGTTACCGCATCTGCTAATGATTCGGCTAACCGATGTGGTGCTTCAAATAAAACAATGGTGCGTTCTTCAAATCGCAACGATTCGTAAAATTTTTGTCGCGCCCCACTTGCTCGTGGTGCAAAACCATCAAAAGTAAATCGATCGGTTGGTAATCCAGCTAATGCAATTGCCATAGTGACCGCACTTGGTCCAGGTAGAACGCTTACTTCGATGTTCGCTGCAATCGCATCGCGCATCAAACGGAAACCAGGATCGCTAATTGTTGGCATGCCCGCATCTGAGACAACAACTACTTTTGAACCAGTCTTTAGTAGCTCTAAAACTTCTTGAGTTCGAGCATCTTCATTTCCTTCAAAGAAAGAGAGGACTCGAGCGGTAAAGGTCACGCCTAAATCAGCAGCTAAGCGATGAAAGCGTCGAGAATCTTCAGCAGCGATGACATCGGCATCAGTGAGCGCAGCAATTAAGCGCGCGCTGGCATCGCCTGGGTTACCAAGTGGGGTTGCTGCCAAAATTAAGCTCACGCGCATACGCTACCGTCATGAAGCAGTTCGCCAGATCAGCGCTAGCGCCATATGCGATCTATTTGATCTCACTGATCGCATTTGCCATGCGCCTCTTCCATTTAGGTCAGCCAAAAGGCTTCATTTTCGATGAGCTCTACTATGTAAATGGCGCACAAGATTATTTGAAATATGGCGTCGAAGTCGATGGCCTAAAACCCGAATTCATTGTTCATCCGCCAGTTGGTAAATGGGCAATTGCCCTTGGAATAAAGCTCTTTGGTGACCAGGAATTTGGCTGGCGAATCGCATCTGCCTTTTTTGGTTCACTTTTAATTCTGATTGTTGGTTTGATTGCCAAAGAATTATTTAAATCAGATAGCTGGGCCGCACTTGCCAGTGGACTAATAGCACTAGATGGTCTTGCACTGGTTCACTCCAGAACCGCTCTCCTTGATTTATTCCTTACTTTCTTTGTTGTTCTAGCTCTTTGGGCATGGCTTAAAAATTGGCACTGGCTGGCTGGGCTGGCATTTGGTTTGGCGGCAGCGACTATATGGAGCGGGCTTTATTTCTTAGTTGTATTTGCACTAATTACTTTCTATCGAATTAGCAATAATCATTCTGGGCGCCAACTAATTAAACCATTTTTGAAATTTCCAATTCAATACGGCTTGCTGCCAGTTGCAACTTACCTGGTTACTTGGATCGGTTGGTTCCGTAGCGATCTTGGTTGGGATCGCAATTGGTCAACGAGCTCACTTAAATCTTTCTGGCACTATCACGCCGAAATGTTGGGCTTTCACACTGGCTTAGTTGAAAAACATTCTTACCAAGCCAACCCATGGAGTTGGTTAGTACAAGGGCGACCAACATCTTTCTTCTATGGCACACCTAAAGGTTGCGGTTCGGAAAGCTGTTCACAAGAAGTGCTTGCGTTGGGAACACCACTTCTTTGGTGGTTCGGCACAATTGCGATCTTCGTAGTATTTGGACTTTTACTTCGTAATTTCTTAAATAAGAAAAACGATTTCACGCCGATCTTTATCTGGGCTGGTTTAGCTGCCGGATATTTACCTTGGTTCTTATTTCAAAAACGCACCGTATTTTCGTTCTACGCAATTGTTTTCGAGCCCTTCCTAATATTCGCCCTGGTTTATTGTGCGAAATACCTAATGGAATCAAGGGTCAGGAAGGAAATTTCACAAGCTGTTATAACTGTTGCAGTTGTTTTGATCGCGCTCAACTTTATTTACTTCTATCCGATTTTTACCGGTGAAGTAATTACTTATGATGCTTGGTATGCCCGAATGTGGCTACCCTCTTGGATCTAACTATTCGTTAACTACTTTGCTTTCGTTCAAACGATCAACAGCTTCATCGGCAAGAATTTGATCAAAGATTTCATCTTTCGATGGCGCAACTGCATTAAGGGCTGCAATTGCCAACTTCTCTTGTTCTTCACTCCATCGACCGGGCTCAGTTAAATCAATGATGCGCTTCTGTGACACAGCTTTAGGCGCACTCAAATAAGTTGGGGCTGGAATCGCATCTGGTTGCCAGGTGCGACGTTCTTCGGCTGTTCCCTTTGGCAAAATAACGACGCCAGTTAATTCGCGTTCAGAGAGCGGAATCCAGTGTTCGGTAGTCGCTTTTGGTGTTACGACATCAACTAAGTTGGTTGTAGATACACCATTGGTCTCGCGTTGTAATTGCTTAACTCGTCGAAGCTGTAATCGCTCGGAGATTGTTTCGCGACGTACTTGCACAACGTAAAGCGCGATTCCAGAGATTGGGACCAATGTGTAAATGAATTGTAATTTATTCATGACTCCACCCACCGATGTAGCTACTAAGGAAAAAGTTAACAACGTAAAAATAATTCGTCGGCGTAACATCTTTTGAGCGTTCTTTGCGACGAAATCTAAATCAGTATGCATGATTCCAGTTTCAGGTAAGCCACCTGGAGAATTGCTAGCCACAACTTTTAACGCGCTCTTGTATCTCTCAACTGATTTTCCGGAAAACTCTTCGCGGTCGTGAATCCAACGCGGCAGAAAGTAGGAAACCCACATTCCGGCGATCGCGAGATAGATAAGTCCAGATGCCATGATGGTTAAAGATAGAGGGGGTTCACGCTCAAATCGGGTATTTGGAGCTCTTTAAGACTCGCTACTTAATTGCTGGATTCTCTTTTACAAAGCAGATGTGGTCGCGCCATGCCCCATCAATATGCAAATAACGGGGGCGGTCGCCTTCGAAAATAAAGCCAGCTTTCTCGGCCACCCGACGAGAAGCGCTATTTTCCGGGCGCAAATTAATCTCAACTCGATGTAGGCCTAACTCATCAAACCCGTATGCAGTAAGCATTTCGACTGCCTGCGTTGTGAATCCGCGATTGGCAAAACGGCGGTCAATCCAATACCCAATATGTGCACCTCGAAGCGCGCCATAAATAATGCCACCCATAGTTATCTGGCCAATCAGATTAGGGCCTTGCCAAATGGCCAGTGAAATCGTGCGGCCACTGCGCCCATCGCGGTTATAAATGCGCACCATCTCGAAAAAAGAGGGCCTTTTTGAGATTAGATCTCCGCCATCAATATGTTCTGGCAACTTTGGCAAGGTCGCTTCCCAAGGGGTAAGCCACTCACGATTTTCAGCACGTACCGCAAACCATTTTGCTCGGTCGCGCAATCGCAACGGGCGCAAAACTAATTCATTACTTTTTAAAACGACCGGCCAACTTTGATCAGACATGCGATCGCTCATGACGGCGGCCTATATATATCGACGCTCGAGTACAACGACAGTTACTTCTTGCCCGATTGCTTTTTCACTATCGCTTTCAGAGAGTGCAATAAAAGCATTTGCATCAGAGAGCGTTGACTGCTCATCTTGCGATGGTAGTGGCATAACTGAAGCGCCATCTTCGGAAAGAATTGCGCGAATATACGACCGTAGCCCGGCAGTCGATGCAACTGGCTTTTCTAACTTTGCCTTAACCGCTGGGCGATGAATTGTGGCTGCGCCTAACAAAGTTCGAATCATTGGGCGAATAAATAATTCGAACGAGATATATGCCGAAATCGGATCACCCGGAAGCGTTACAACAGGGGTTTTATCAGGACCAATAGTGCCAAAGTTGTGGCGGCCACTTGCTTCAATAGCTAGATCAACAGTGGTGATCTCGCCTAATTTAGTTAAGGTGCGAGTAATTAAATCAAAGGAATCATCTTGGCGCTCGCCGCTAATGATAATTAAATCTGCGCGTACTAATTGATCTTCAATAACTCGTTGTAATTGTTCTTCGTCATCTGGAATTGAGTGAACGCGGTATCCAATCGCACCTGTTTCGCGAACGGCTGTAGTCAATAGCCAAGAATTAGTTTCATATTCTTCATCGCCAGTAAGTGATTTCCCAGGCTCAACTAAATCTGGGCCGGCCGAAAGAACTACTACGCGCGGATGCGGTCTAGTTGGTAAATGATCTAAACCAATTGAGGCAGCTAAACCAATTTGAGTAGCCCTAATTCGTGCCCCTGCACGCAATACCAAGCGCTCACCAGCATGAACGTCTTCAGCCAAAGTTGCTCCGTGAGCATCGAGCAGCGGCATATCAAATGATTCGAGCGGCTTACAAATAGAAATTAGCGAGGTGAGAAACTCATCTACCTTCGTGTGTTCTGACATAATCCCACCATACTTTGTAACTCGATACTTCCTAGGGATTTAACTATGAATGAAGATGTGAAGTCTGACAAAGAACGATTACGCAAGCGATATCGAGTCGAACGTCGCGATGGCTTCATCCCAATTGAATTTACCCATTTGGCGCAAAGTCCCGAGATCGCAGCTGCCCAAGTAATTGCTAGCTATTTTTCATACGGCGATGAACCAGTTACTAAATTGTTAAATCAGACCTTAATTAAAACTGGGAAAACTCTTTTGCTTCCTCGCATCAATGGATCCGAGATGATCTGGGTGCAATGGAATGGTGATGAATCTCTACTCAATACTAAAACTAAAATTGCCGAACCAATTGGGCAACCGTTTACTGATTTAGCAGCGATCGATGTGGTCTTGGTACCTGCGCTTCGAATGGATTCCGATGGTTATCGACTGGGTCAAGGTGGTGGCTTTTACGATCGCTTCTTGCCAAAAGTTCAAGCCTGGAAAATTGGTTTACTTCACGATGGCGAGCTATCTAGTCAGAAATTACCGCGTGAACCGCATGACATTCCATTAGATGCTGCGGCAACGCCAGATTTAGTAGTGCGTTTTAAGATTTAGGAAGATTACGTGCAATCACAATTCGTTGCACCTGATTAGTGCCTTCATAAATCTGAGTTAACTTAGCATCACGCATCATTCGCTCAACTGGATAATCTGAAACGTAACCGTACCCACCCAGAATCTGCACTGCATCGGTAGTTACTTTCATAGCAACATCACTTGCAAAACATTTGCTTGAGGCGGAATAGAACTTTAGATCGCCATCATTTCGTTCTGATCTAACAGCTGCGGCATAAGTTAATAAGCGAGCTGCTTCAATGCTCATCGCCATATCTGCCAACATGAATTGAACTGCTTGAAAATCAAAGATCGATTTATTGAATTGCTTACGCTCGTGAGCGTACTTTGTTGCCACATCAAGAGCACCTTGCGCTAAGCCAAGAGCTTGAGCTGCAATAGTGACTCGAGTGTGATCGAGGGTGTCCATTGCAAGTGAAAAACCTTTACCGACTTCACTAATTCGACGATCATCAGAAAGTTCAACATTGTCGAAATAAACTTCACGAGTTGGCGAACCTCTAAAGCCCATCTTCTTTTCTGGCGCACCAAATGAAACACCAGGATCTGACTTTTCAACTACAAACGCAGTAATTCCTTTAGCGCCGAGCGAAGCATCTGAGGTTGCTAAAACTGTATAGAAATCTGAGAAACCAGCGTTCGAGATCCACTTCTTGCTGCCGTTAAGGATCCACTTATCGCCACTCTGAACTGCCTTAGTGCGCATTGATGCCGCATCTGAGCCAGCTTCTGATTCAGATAGGCAATATGAGAAACCTTTACCTTTAGCTAACTGCGTTAACCAACGTTCTTTCTGCTCTTTATTTCCACCGATCATCAGCGGTAGTGAACCCAATTTGTTTACGGCCGGAATAAGTGAGGAAGATCCGCAAACGCGAGCAACTTCTTCAATAATTATTGCTACCCCAAGTGCATCCGCACCTTCGCCACCAAACTCGGTTGGTACGTGCGAAGCGGCTAAGCCAGCTTTTTGTAACGCGTCAAACGCTTCTTGCGGAAAACGGTGATCTTCATCGACAGCTTGTGCGTGTGGAGCAATTTCATTTTCAGCTAACGAGCGAACACTTGCGCGCAAATCTTTATACTCGCTTGGTAAATCAAAGAGCGCGTCCATTGTTACTCCATCACTTATTTGCCAGACCGACGTTCGCGATCTGCAAGTTCTTGTAGGTACTTATTATATTGAGCCAACTCATCTGGCTGCCCCATGGCCGCCATTCGTTCCACTGAGCGATCAATTCGGCGAGCTTCACAGAT
>CAIXTG010000170.1 GCA_903922325.1 uncultured Actinomycetes bacterium | reverse complement strand
TTCTTTTTTATTCTTCGGTGAAAACAAATAGCGCTTCTATGTAGTGCTCGCCAGTAATTCCTAAATTCGCTGCATCAGGTGGCGCAGTCTGTGGTTCGATGCAAACACCTTCGGCATCTTCGCTATAAACAACCCACCATGGTGCATCGCACTCGATATCGATACGTGCAACATCTTCCCAAATAATTGCTGGGGTTCCAATAATTCCAGTGAAAGCATCGTCCCAAGGTTCTGGTGACGGTTTAATTAATTCGCCAGTTGGTAACCCATCTGAACCGCGTTGCAGCATTTGATTTGCCGAAAAATCAATTACTGCACTGCCGCCACGATCTAAGTCGCGAGCAAACCAAGGATGTAAACCTAACCAAGCAGGTAAATCGCAATCACCTGGTTCGTATTCAAGTGACCAACGAATTGCATCATCTAAAACTTCAATTGTTTGTTCTAAAGTTGCGCCGCCATAAGGTGCCGGTAAATGTAATAACGAACGCCCTGGGCCGATTTCTTGCCAAGATGAAGTAAAGCCATAACCATGCAGCGCATTCGGTGGGTCAAAGATTTGCGGCAATTGATGCTTTTGTCCATTGGCACCAGTAATTAAGCCGTCGCGTACGCGGCCAGCCCATGGCCCCATGCCATACCAGCCGTAATTTACCGGGGTGCCACGAAAAGGCAGAGTGAACTGCATATCTCGCCAAATTAGCGAAGCAATACGTGCGCCTTGATCTAAATCAATATTTATTTGAAATTCAGCATCATCAATGAATTGCATTCTAGTTCCGCTCAAGTGCTTCAGTTAGTTCGAATGCTCGAGGAGGTTGAGCTCCGGCACGTGAACAGGTAATCGCGGCTGCAACTGCAGCACGATGTAAAACTTCGCGCAATTTTGAGCCAGTTAAGTTCAAAATGCCGATCTGGGTAACAGCTTCAACAATTATCGCACCGACGGTATCGCCTGCGCCGACAGTGTCTACAACTGCAACTTTTATGCCTGCAACCTCAACTACGCCATCGGCAGTTACGCCAACTAAGCCATTCGCACCTCTCGTAATCACGACTAACTGCACACCTTTTTCAATACATATTTTGGCAATTCCGATGGGATCTTCATTTGGATAAAGTGCCGCAATATCATCTTCGCTAAATTTAACAACGCTGCTGATCTTTATCCATTTTTCAACTTCATCACGATACTTAATTAAGTCAGGCATCACACTTGGTCTGATATTTGGATCAAAAACTATTGGCGCAAACTCCCCTACTTTAACTGCCCAGTCATAAAGCACGGATGCGCCAGGTTCAATAATTGTTACTAGTGTTCCGATTTGCAAAACTTCTGGTTTGTATTTTTCCGGATCAGGTAACCAAGCGCTATCAAAAGCAAATGTGGCAGTGTTGTTGATTAGGAATTCATAACTAGCTGAACCATCGCTGCCTAAGGAAACTGTTGCAGTACAAGTTGGTAAATCACTTGTTAGCGCTAGATCCAAACCAACGCCATCACGAATTAATTCCGCGCGTGCCGATTTTCCATAAGCATCAGTAGAAATTCCATCAATGAATTCAACTTCGTGACCCAATCGAGAAAGCGCTTTGGCGGTATTCGCAGGTCCGCCCCCAACAATTGCAATTCGCTCAGGGGTGCCGGGCAGTAGGTCAATTAAGACCTCACCACAAACCCAAATGCTCACTGCTGTTCACCTTTTCGCGCTAGAAACTCGGCAATAATCTCAACGCCAAGCAAATGATCTTGGACTTGAGGTAAACCGCTAATTAGTAATACTCCTGCTAATCCTAATCCGTTCACATTAAGTGGCAATCCACCGCCGTGAATTGCATGTAACTCTTCAGATAAATTGTTCTTTAGATACCAATCAAAGCCGTTTTCTTCAGCAAATACCCGTTCGTGCATTGTTGAATTTCCAGTTGCATGTACTACTCGAGCTTTGCGAGCAATCCAATTATCATTTTCTGGTTTTGTGCCAGGTAATGCGATATGAAATACCGGCCATTTACCTAATTGCACTTCAATCGTGATTGCTAGTGCGCGATCACGACCTAATTGATGTGCAATCTCGCCAATTTCGATCGCTTCACTTTGCGATAAAGATGGCAGCAGTAACGTGTCAGCTTCTAATTGCAGACCTGCACTTGTAAATCCACCTGTGGTATCGACCATGACCTAATTATGCGGTGGCTGGTCCAATGCTCCAAGCGACGTTCTCATGGCGATCAATGACCCAGGCTGAATAATCCGATAATTCTGGAGTTGTGAACCAAACTCCACCATCTCGACCTGCAACCATAAGCGCAGTTGCTAGCGCATCAGCGATAGCGCCATTTGGACCAATTACAGTTGCCGATTTAGCACCAATTGCAATCATGCCAGTGTGCGGATCATTGATATGTGCTCCGCGCTCATAAGTTCCGCTGGTAGCGATCGCACCATCAATAATTTCAAAAGTTTGCAATATCTCTAGCCGATTATCTGGATTTACCACCCCGATTGACCACGGCTGCTCGGGTGTGAATCCGCCGCGTAGTGCTAAATCACCAGCCGCATTAACTTGAATGTGATCAGCACCAGCTGCCAATAAAATTTCAGCACAGTTATCAGCAGCCCAGCCCTTTACAAGTCCAGATGGATCAAACCCACCAGCGACAGCCCAGGGATTAAATGCGCCTTCAGTTAGTTCTTTAACGAATGCACATAAATTCCAGACTTCAATAACCTCTGGTGGGCATTGCTCAATTTCAATCTCGCCTCGACGTAATTGCGAAATTATTGAGTTCTCTTTGTAGGTCGAGAAGAGTTCATCAACGTTCTGAACATATTGATTTACTTCAGTTATGGCTGGGTTAATGTCGACCCTGCTTGTGACATCGACAAATACGACCGTCCCCCATACTTCGATCTCATGTTGGGTTCGCATCTGATATTAGAGGCCAGCTTTAGCCATTGCACCTTGTAGCGATTTGCGCCAACCGTAAGTGGTGTAACTGGCACCTGATGCACCTTGAATATTTGTTGATTGCGCTGCCAGAGTTTGTTGTTTTAAAAGTGGAAGCGCGTAATTGGTATAACGATCATTGCGTCCAGAAGGCGCTTGTAGCGCACGTACATCTGTGATTTTTCCATTAGAAACTGTAATCTCAACTTGCACATTTCCATAGTTAACATTTACAACCGGACCTGTAAAAGTTCCACTTGCAGATTTAACGGTAGGGGTAGGTGTCGCAGTTTTAGTTGGTGTTGGAGTTGGTGTTTGTGAACGTGTTGGTGTTGGAGTTGGTGTTTGGGTATGAGTTGGTGTCGGTGTCGGTGTAGGCGTAGGCGTAGGAGTGGAACTTTGCGTTTGAGTTGGTGTAGCAGTAACAGTTGGAGCTACTGAAGTTGAATTTGTAGCTTTTGCAGTTGCTGATTTAGTTGGCTTAGAAGATTTAGTTGCACTCTGAGTAGGAGCAGCCGATGTAGTTGTAGTTGCAGCACTTGGTGTTGAAGCCTGTCCCTGAGTTGTATTGCTTGGAGCTGGCAACGTTCCCATATCTAAACCAAGGCCAGTTGATGTTGCACCAAGTTGAGGTGGAGTAATTGAGAGCACTGCTCCTAAACCACCGACTGTGCCGGCGGCAATTAGTAGAAAGCGTTTCATATCATTACCTCTTTTTATTCGGAGTGGAAAGCAAATGCTTCGTCATGGAAACGATTCTTAGGAACACCTAAATCTTTAGCTGCTTCACGAACTGCTTCGACTAAAGGTCCTGGGCCACAAATGTAAATATCAGAATCGGCAAACCTCGGAACAAGCGCCTTAAGCGACTTGGCGTCCATTGGGTAAATCTTGCGCGAACCCACTAGATAATGAATTCTGATACTGCCCTGAGATTGAGCTGCTAGATAATCCATTTCTTCACGAAGTACTAAATCTTCTGATTTTGACGCTCGGAAAATCACATCTAGCTGTACTCCTTCGCGGAATTCTTCCATTAGGGCACGAATCGGCGTGATGCCAACACCGCCACCAACAAGAACAACATGCTTACGTGAAGCACGTCCCGCTGTGAAAGCACCGTAAGGGCCTTCCAGAAATACTCGAGTACCTGGTTTTAGATCAGCTAAAGATTTTGAATGATCGCCTAAATCTTTTACGGTGATGCGTAGGTAATGCGCCGTTGGTGCAGCTGATAATGAATATGGGTGCGAAATCAAAGCATGCCCTTTAGACATAAAACGCCACCCGAAGAATTGACCACCTTGCGCATCAAGTGTTTGCAGGTTTCGACCGCGCATGATCACAGAAATTATTCCAGGAGCTTCGACAACTACCCGATCGACTCGAAGTCCGTGACGTAAAGATCGGTAAATTGGAATACCAAATCGCCAATAAACAATACTAAATACCATGCCAGAGTATAGAAAAATCCAAAATGCCTTATTTAGCGGATGCGAAATAAACATCGGACCATTTAATATTTGATGCATAAATGAAAGCGCGATTGCTAAATAAGTGGAAACGTGAATAGTCCACCAGGTTTCGTAACTTAATTTTGCGCGAGCTTTTTTATATGAAGTGACGCCAGCGGTAATCATAAAAATGAAACCAGCGAGCGCGGCCCACATCCAGCTAAAGGTCGTCAATATGTTTACGAATTCACCAATTATTTTTTCTTGAAATTGACCGGCGTAGCCAACAGTTATTAAAAGAACATGGAACCCAATTAAATAGAGAGACCAAGGGCCAAGTTTGCGATGCCAAGTAATAAGGCGATCGTGTCCTACTCCGCGTTCAACCCAAGGTATGCGAGAAACCAACAAAATTCCAAGAAGCGCGAAATAAGTTCCGATCAGTGCAGCAAAGCGAGAGATTGTTTGAATGATCGAATAAAGGGAAGAAATATCTGAACTACGTAGCGCAGTTAGTTCTATCGCAATTGTTAGACCCAGACCCAACCCGGTAAGTAGCGCCGCCCAATCAGTGCCAGCGGCGCTGAACTTGCGTTCTGATATTCGATTCATAGGTGTACTTAACTGCTTTTTCCTGTGAATTATCTGGAAGGTAGGTGAGTGACGGGTCTGATTACTTTGCGCAGAAAAGCTCTGATTTAGGCGTAGTTCCGGTTAATAAGTAGCGATCTACCGCAGAATCCACACATGTTGAGCCACGACCGTGGCCGGTGTGGCCATCGCCATCGAGGGTAATCAATACCGAACCTTTAAAGATTTTTGCAAGCGACTGTGCCCACTTGTACGGAGTTGCTGGATCTCTTGTGGTTCCGACAATCAAAATTGGTTTTGTATTTAGATCCTTGATTTCAATTTTTTCCAGACTATCTAAATTTGGCAAGTAACGACAGGCTAATCCGGCATACGCCAGATATGGACCAAATATTGGCGCTTGCTCTGAAAATTCAGCAAACCCTTTTTTGAATGCTGAAACCGTTTCTAATTCACTTTGATCAAGACAGTCAATTACTTGCAACGCATCATTTTCGTTACTTAAGTAACTTCCATTCTCTTGTCGACCAGCATATTGGTCTGCCAAAGTTAGGAAACTTTCACCACTGCCTAAAGTTGCTTCCTTAAAAGCATCGCGTAAAACGGGCCAGCCCGATTCACTGTCATACAAAGCTGAAGCAATTCCGAGTAATACTAAACCTTCGGTAACTTGACGCCCAGATTTACTTTTAAGTGGAGTGATAGCAGTCTTAGCTAGTAAATCAATTACCTGATTTCGGGCTGTTGGTAAATCACCAGTCAATGTACAAGAACTACTTTTTAAGCAATTACTTATAAACGCGTTTAGTGCAGATTCAAAACCAGTTGCTTGACCAAGCATTGCTTCGCGATTGCGTGCATTTGGATCAACTGCCCCATCTAAAACAAATCGACCAACGCTTTCTGGAAATAGTTCAGCGTATAAGGTGCCTAGATAAGTACCATAAGACTTTCCTAAGAAATTTAACTTCTCATCACCAAGGACAGAACGCAAAATTTCTAGATCACGTGCGCTATTCAAAGTGCTGTAATTCGTGAGATGTTCGGTGTTGGCAGCGCACTTTGAAAAATAATCTCGCGCGTCGCTTATAAATAGTGCGAACTCAGTTTCGTCATCGGGTTTCGGATCCGCTGCAAAACTGGCATCGGTTTCAGCATCACTTAAGCATTTAATGGCGGCGCTATCCCCGACCCCGCGTGGATCAAAACCGACGATATCGAAACGCTCCAGAATCTCTGGGCTAACTATGTACTCAGCGTTATAGGCGTAATCAACCCCCGATGAGCCTGGCCCGCCTGGGTTTACGACCAGCGAGCCAATTCGACGATCTTGATCTAGCGCTTGATATCGCAATAAAGCTAGCGAGAAAGCGCCGACCGATAAATCTGCGTAGTCAATTGGCACGAGCAAATTTGAGCATTGATAATTTCCATAGCAATCTCGCCACTTGAGTTCTTGGGATTCATATTGGGAAAGTGAAGAAAGCGGTTCGGGCTCAGTTGCTGCGCAACTTGTTAAAAGAATAAGTGAAGCAAGTGCTACTGCAACTTTTTTTAAAATCATGCTTGAGCTAATTGACACATAAGCGCCTCTAGCGTGAGCAGAGGAGCCGCGTTATGACTCAAATTGGTACGAGCTGACATGATTGCATCTATTTTTGCAACAGTTTTTGCTGCCGGAATTTTTTCTGCCATCTTAGAAATATCTGCAGCAAACTCTTGATTGATCAACGCACCTTCTGTTCCGGACTGTACAAACATTACATCGCGATACAAAGTCGCAATATCTACTAGAGCGCCATCAATAGAATCTCGAATCATTCGAGTAGTTCGAGATTTCTGTTCTTTCTCTAAATCCTTAATTGCTTTTGAGCCACCGGTAGCCATTCCGCGCCCAGTTGCACCTTTACCCCAAGCCTCTGCTAATTCGGCACTCTCTTTTTCATCACGGGAACTAGCTGCTACTTCGGCTTCTTCGGTAGCTAAATTCAAAAGAGTTTCAGCCGCTTTAAATGCCGAAGCCACATCGTTAATCTGCATTGGCAATTTAATAATTGTATTTCGGCGATTGCGAATGCTCTCATCACTTGCTAAATAACGAGCGCG
Source organism: uncultured Actinomycetes bacterium (assembly GCA_903922325.1). Taxonomy (GTDB): domain Bacteria; phylum Actinomycetota; class Actinomycetes; order Nanopelagicales; family Nanopelagicaceae; genus Planktophila. Next base: position 5,854 of record CAIXTG010000170.1, on the reverse strand, counting down.
ACCAATATGTCCTTGCGAAGCGCGAGCCGCATAATCTGCCATCGCTGGTGAAATTCCTTCGCGGCTAACTAAAACATCGGCCACATCTTTGGCACTTGGTGTTACTAACTGCAGGTGGCGGCATCTTGAGCGAATAGTCGGCAAAACATCATGAAGAGTTGGCGCGCATAACAACCAAACTGTGCGATTTCCAGGCTCTTCAATAGCTTTAAGTAAAGCATTGGCGGCTGATTCAGTTAGCCGATCCGCATCTTCCATAACAACCACACGCCATCCGCCCATTGCGGGGGCCCAAGCGACGCGAGTTAGCAGTTCGCGTATTTCTTCAATCTTGATTGATAAACCTTCGGTGCGAATAATTTCCACATCGGCATGGGTGCCAGCTTTGGCCGCACGGCAATCGACGCAGGTGCCACATCTGTCTTTGCCACAAATCAGCGCACAAGCAAAAGCAACTGCGGCCGATGAACGTCCACTTCCGGGCGGGCCAGTAAACAACCAAGCATGAGTCATCTCTTGTGATTCTTCGCCGCTTCGAGCTGCAGCCACGGCACCTTCAAGAATTTTCACCAGATGACTTTGGCCAACCAAATGATCGTAAACCGACATCGCTATTTCTTCTTTACTGTTTTACGCGCAGTGTTTCGAGCTGTTGTAGCAGCGCGGCGGATTGGTTTCATCAGACGATTTCCTTGTGCATCGCGAATATTGCGACGGAGTCCAGGAATCTCGCCAACCCGAGCAATGATCTCGTTATGAATCTCTTCGATGGTTTGGCGACCATCGACAACTAAATAACGTTCAGGATCAAGAAGTGTTAACTGTAAATACTCTTGACGAATTCTTTCGTGGAAATCAATTGGTTCGATTTCCAAACGGTCTTTGCTCTTTAATCGGCTAAGCCCAATTTCGGCAGGCTGATCAATTAAAATTGTTAAAGTCGGGAACAGCGACTCCGTTGCCCAGCGAGAGATTCGCGCGACTTCCCCTGATACCAGAACTCGACCAGCACCTTGATATGCAATTGAAGAATCAAAGTAGCGATCGGTAATTACTACCTCGCCACGATCAAGCGCAGGACGAATCTTTGAAAACACATGATGTGCGCGATCTGCGGCATATAAAAGTGCTTCGGCACGTGGGGAAATATCACCAGTTGAATGATCGAGCAGAATTCGGCGTAAATCTTTACCCATTTCAGTTCCGCCAGGTTCGCGGCTAAGTAGAACTTCTTCGCCTTCTTCTTCTAGCCACTTTTTTAGTAATTTACTTTGGGTTGACTTACCACTGCCTTCGCCACCTTCAAAAGCAATGAAGATACCTTTTGTTTGGGCGCCGGTAATCGAACCAAGTTCACCTTTAATTGCATTTGAAATATCACTCCAAATCGAAACATTTGGGCGATCTTTCATCTGATGGTAAGAAACTGCGCCAATTAATATTGCAAATAAGCCAGCGAATAACAAGGTTATCGCGGCGCCGTTGTAAGCAACTTCGGTATTGCGAACCTTAATTCGATACTCACCGATATATGCGGCAATGATTGGTGAAATTGCTAGTACTGCAACCAGGGTTACGCGAATAATTGATTGCATGAATGCAAATGTGCGGCCACGAACATCGTCGTGTACTTCAAGTCCTAGCATCGTAAAGCCAGTTACCCAGCAAACGCCAGAGAAAGCGCCCAAAATAATTACGATAAAGACAGCTAACGTGAAGTTCGGAATCGCCGCTAGTAAAACCAAGAAAGACCCTGCCACAGTTAAAGAGGCGCCAAATAGTCGACGGCGCGAGAATTGCGCAAATATTTTGGGGCCAAATGCAATTCCGATTGCAAGGCCAGTAAACACTGAACCAAAGAGCACGCCGTAACCAGCATCTCCGCCACCTAAGTCACCCACGAAAGTACGGGCTAAACCAATAACTGCACCTGCGGCTATAAACGCACCAATCATTCCAACGATGAGCCCGCGAATAATCTTTGAGCTACTTACCGCTTTATATCCTTCAATTAGAGATTTGCCTACGCTGGAGTCAGCTTTCTTTGCTGATTCATGGCGTTTTGGAATTTCGTGCAAATGAAATATTGTCCAAGCACTAAAAGCAAAACTCAAGGCATTTATATAAAGCGCGATATCAATTGAAGTGCCTTTAAAACTTGGGAAAGCAGAAGCGATAGCGCTACTAAAAAGTGCCAATATTGCAAAGAGTCCAGCTGCAATTGGCGCGGTGCCGTAGGCTGCAAAAAGCGAAACTTGATTAGCGCTTTCCAGCTTCTCTTTCGGAACTAAATTCGGAACGCTGGCGTCTTTCGCTGGTGACCAGAAAAGAGATACGCATTCCACCAAAATAGTTGCGGTGTAAAGCCAAAAATAATTATTAACAATTGGAATTGAAATATAGAGTGCAAAACGAATTACATCGGCAACCACCATAAGCATCCGTCGATCAAGACGATCAGCAATGACTCCTGCGAGTGGTCCTAAGAAAACTGCCGGGAGTAAGCGCGCGATGAAGACGCCAGCAATAGCAAAGTTAGCTGTTGCATAATTTCCGCCTGATAGTTGTTGAGCTAGAGCGGTCGTGGCAAGTAATCCGAGCCAATCGCCAAGTGAACCAAATGCCATTGCTTGCCAAAGGCGACGAAAAGCAGGAATTGCTAGAACACTTCGTGTCTCATCTGGTGCCGGTGCCGCCGGTCTTGGAAGAGTGTTGCTCACGGCTCAATCGTAGTGGGCTTGGTTTTCGCTTTCCCAGTGGCTGCCTTTTTAGCAACTCGCTTAGTTGCCGCTTTTTTAACGGTTTTTTTCGTCAAAGTTGGCGCTGCTTTAGCGGCCTTTTTACGACTCTTCTTAGGTCGAGCAGCGCCGCCATTCTCGGCTTCCCAAGCTCGGCGACCAGCAAGTAATTCAAGACCGCGTTCGATGGTCATAGCTTCGACTGTGTCACCACGGCGCAGAGTCGCATTAGTTTCGCCATCGGTTACATACATTCCAAATCGACCATCTTTAATAATTAAAGGTTTCTGTGTAGTTGGATCAATACCTAATTCTTTTAGAGGTGGCTTAGCAACTCCGCGACGGCGTTCCTTTGGTTTGGAATAAATCTCGAGGGCTTCTTCTAAGGTAATTGAAAATAGCTGATCTTCTGAAGTCAGTGTGCGCGAATCAGCGCCTGCCTTTAAGTAAGCACCATAGCGACCATTTTGTACAGTGATGTCATCGCCGGCTGCATTAGTTCCGAGAATGCGCGGCAAAGATAAAAGTTGCAGTGCATCTTCGTAAGTAATGGTGTCGAGTGTCATTGTCGAAAGCAGCGAAGCAGTTTTTGGTTTTGGATCATCAGCTTTTTTACGTTTCTTCTTCGCGCCTTCAACTACTGGTTCAACTGGGAAAACTTCCGTTACATATGGGCCAAAGCGACCACTCTTAGCAATGATCGGCAAATTAGTTGCTGGATCGATTCCTAAATCACGTTCACCTGACGGTGCCGCTAATAGTTCAATAGCTTTTGCCAAAGTTAATTCATCTGGTGCTAAAGATTCTGGAACGTTAGCAAGTTTGCGAGTTTCGCCTTCGCCCTCTTGCAGGTAAGCACCGTAGCGTCCGACGCGAATCTCAATTTCAGGGGAAAGTCGCATCGTGTTAACTTCACGCGCATCAATAGCGCCTAAGTCAGCCGAGAGTTCATTTAAACCTGGTTCGCCATCGTGGCCGTAGAAGAAATCGCGTAACCAATCAACACGCTTTGCTTCACCGCTTGCGATCTTGTCGAGATCTTCTTCCATGCTGGCAGTAAATTCGTAATCAACTAATTTTGTGAAGTGTATTTCGAGCAAGCCGGTTACTGAAAAAGCTAAGAAAGTAGGCACTAAAGCTCGTCCGCGCTTTGAGACATAACCACGATCTTGAATCGTTGCAATAATCGAAGCAAATGTTGAAGGGCGGCCGATACCTAACTCTTCTAACTTCTTAACTAACGTTGGTTCGGTATAACGAGCGGGCGGCTTAGTCTCGTGTCCTTCGCAGCTGTATTCCTCAACTTTTACGCTCTGCCCAATACTCATTGCTGGCAAACGCTTATCTTCGGATTCTTCGCCTTCTTTTTCATCAGCTAAATCATCGTAAGCAGCTAAGAAGCCAGGGAAAGTGATTACTGAACCATTTGCTCGGAAAATTGTTTCACGACTATCACTTGTTTTCGCATCGAAGTCAACGCGCATCTGCATCTTCTTAGCATCGGCCATCTGTGATGCAACTGTTCGTTTCCAAATTAAGTCATACAAAGCGAATTCGTCGCGCGAAAGTTCTGGGGCTAATTCACCTGGAGTTTTAAAACTTTCACCAGCTGGGCGAATTGCTTCGTGTGCTTCTTGGGCATTCTTAGTTTTACCAACATAAACGCGTGGTGCATCAGCAACATGATCGGCGCCATAAAGTGCTTTGGCTGATTCACGTGCAGCGGTGATTGCTTGCGCTGAAAGATTTACGGAGTCAGTACGCATATAAGTGATGTAGCCGTTTTCATACAAACGTTGTGCGATGCGCATTGTGATCTGCGCTCCCCAACCTAACCGGCTACCGGCATCTTGTTGCATAGTTGAAGTTGTAAATGGTGGCTTTGGTCGTTCGGTTCTAGGAGATTCCTCCATCGATTTAACTACAAGTGGCGCTGCTTTAAGTGCTGCGGCTAGCGATTTAGCTGCTACTTCGTCGAGTAGCAAAATGTTGGCAAGTGATTTTTCTTTTACTGCGCCATCGGCACCAAAGTCGGCTGTTGTTGCTACACGTTTGCCATCAACGCTAAGCAGGCGTGCGTTAAAACCTAGTTCGCACTTAGCGGTTAAATCCCACCAAGCTGAAGAAATAAAAGCCATACGTTCGCGTTCTTTTTCTACGATTAACCGAGTGGCAACTGATTGCACGCGGCCGGCAGAAATACGCGGCATTACTTTTTTCCAGAGCACCGGAGATAAGCGATAACCAAATAATCGATCTAGAACTCGGCGAGTTTCTTGCGCATCAATTAAGTCGTAATCAAGATCGCGGGTATTTTCGACTGCACTTTGAATTGCCTCTTTAGTAATTTCATTGAAAACCATGCGCTTGATTGGAATCTTTGGCTCGAGCACTTCCACCAAGTGCCAAGCAATTGCTTCACCTTCGCGGTCTTCATCGGTTGCCAGAATTAATTCTTCGGCATCTTTCATAAGTGCTTTAAGTTCGGCGACTTTTGCTTTTTTATCTGGGTTAATTACATAAAGCGGGGCGAAATCTTCTTCAATATTTACGCCTTCTTTAGCCCAAGCAATCTTTTTGTATTCCTTAGGAATATCGGCTGCACGCTGAGGTAGATCGCGAATATGGCCGACGCTAGCCTCGACGATGTAATCATCGCCGAGGTAGCCGCCTATTTTGCGTGCTTTAGCTGGTGATTCAACGATCACTAGCTTCTTTAATTCACGCGCCATTAATTTCCTAAGTTAGCTCTGGGGAAAAGCTGAAGTTAAATATTTGGTATTAGTAAGTAATCGAAGTCGATTGACGACGATTACGAACAAGAGCTGCAACAATTACAAGTGCTGCGACAATACCAATTAGGGTGCTGGTGCTTTCGCGACCGCCAAGTGCCATACCAACGATTGCTGGTGTAATTAAGAGACCAACCAAGTTCATAACTTTGATTAGTGGGTTAATTGCAGGACCAGCAGTGTCTTTGAATGGGTCACCAACAGTGTCACCAACGATGGTTGCGGTGTGTGCATCTGAGCCTTTACCGCCGTAATTTCCATCTTCAACCATCTTCTTAGCGTTATCCCAAGCGCCGCCTGAGTTAGATAAGAAAACAGCCATCA
>CAIXTG010000169.1 GCA_903922325.1 uncultured Actinomycetes bacterium | reverse complement strand
GGCGAGAACAATCTTGGTGGCGATGACTGGGATGACGCACTTGTGCAACATCTAGTAAAAACATTTGCTGCGCAATCAGGAATTGATTTAGCAAAAGACAAAATGGCGATGCAGCGTGTTCGTGAAGCTGCTGAAAAAGCAAAGATCGAACTTTCTTCATCACAACAGGCATCAATTAACTTGCCATACATCACAGTTGATGCCGAAAAGAATCCATTGTTCCTAGATGAAACAATTACCCGCGCACAATTCCAATCACTAACTGCAGATTTACTTGATCGTTGCAAGAAGCCATTCCAAGCAGTTCTAAAAGATGCTGGGATTCCAATTGCAGATATCGATCACGTAGTTTTAGTTGGCGGTTCAACTCGTATGCCAGCAGTTGTTGATCTAGTTCGCGAACTTACTGGCGGAAAAGAGCCAAATAAGGGCGTAAACCCAGATGAAGTTGTTGCCGTTGGCGCAGCTCTCCAAGCTGGTGTTTTAAAGGGTGAAGTTAAGGATGTTCTGCTGCTCGATGTGACACCACTTTCTCTTGGTATCGAAACCAAGGGTGGCGTTATGACCAAGTTAATTGAACGCAATACAACAATCCCAACTAAGCGCAGCGAAATCTTTACAACTGCCGATGACAATCAACCAGCTGTACAGATCCAGGTATTCCAGGGTGAGCGCGAGATGGCGGCTTATAACAAGAAGCTCGGCATGTTCGAACTAACTGGCCTACCACCCGCACCACGCGGAGTTCCTCAGATTGAAGTTGCTTTCGATATCGATGCTAACGGCATCGTGCACGTATCAGCTAAGGATCTCGGTACCGGCAAAGAGCAGAAGATGACTATCACCGGCGGCTCGTCACTTTCTAAAGAAGAAATTGATCGCATGATGAAAGATGCTGAGTCACACGCCGAAGAAGATCGTAAGCGCAAGGAAGAAGCAGAGATCCGCAACAACGGTGATTCACTTCTTTACCAAACCGAGAAGTTCTTAAAAGATAACGAAGATAAGTTCACCGAGGGCGAAGCTGCTGAAAAGAAAGCTGAAACTGAAACTGAACTTGCTGTACTTAAGAGCGCGCTCGAAGGTAATGATCTTGAGGCAATCAAGGCCGCAACTGAAAAAGTTGCAACCGTTAGCCAAGCGCTAGGCGCCGCCCTTTATGCAGCAACAGCTGCAACCCAAGGTGATACAACACCTAATGAAGATGGCGTAGAAGATGCTGAAATTGTTGAGTGAGACACAAAAGTGTCGAGCATTGGAATTGGTGTAACTAAATGACAACAGAGAGCGAACTGCCTCCGTTACTAGAAGAAGTTGGTTTTGAACATCCAGAGGCGGGTCAAGAAATTGACCCGCTTGCTGTGATGACTGCTGACTTACAACGCTTACAAGCCGAGTATGCCAATTACCGTAAGCGAGTTGAGCGAGATCGCGCAGTTGCTTCCGAAATCGCAATTGCATCAGTATTAAATGAGCTATTACCCCTATTAGACGGGCTTGATAGAGCAGCTGAGCATGAAGAGTTAACGGGTGGATTTAAAGCTATTGCCGACCAATTAACCTCGATAACTTCTCGAATCGGGCTAGAAAAGTTTGGCGAAGCCGGTACCGAGTTTGATCCGCAGATTCATGATGCCCTAATGCATGAAACATCAGCAGAAGTCTTAGTGCCTACGGCTAGCAAGATTCTGCAATCAGGATATAAATTCAAAGATCGTGTTTTGCGTCCAGCCAGCGTCGCAGTAACAGATCCAGCAGGAGAATAAATAATGGCAGCGCGCGACTTATACGAAAAGGATTTCTATAAAATCCTGGGCGTATCAAAGAACGCGCCTGCCGATGAGATTAAAAAGAAATATCGCTCGCTCGCTCGTGAGCTACATCCTGATAAAAACAAAGGCGATGTAAAACTCGAAGAACAGTTCAAGGCTGTCTCAGAGGCTTACGACATTTTGGGTGATGATAAAAAACGTGCTGAATACGATGAAGCTCGTTCACTTTACGAAAAAGGTGGAATGCGCGCACCTATGGGCGGCGGCAATTACCAAGGTGGCGATTTTGGCGACATTTTCGGTGGCGGAAACCCACAAGATATTTTTGCAAATCTCTTTGGTGGCGGACGACGCGGGCCACGCAAAGGTCAAGATCTACAAACTGAAGCGACAATTACTTTTAAAGAATCTATTTTCGGAACCACGCTAGATCTTCGACTTTCTACCGATGGTGGACCAGCCCAAAACATAACTGCGCGGGTTCCGGTTGGCGTTAATGATGGCGCAAAGATTCGCGTGAAGGGTAAAGGGGCGCCAGGTGAAGCAGGCCCAGGTGATTTATTTATTTTGTTGCACGTAAAACCTCATTCAGTTTTCGCGCGCAAAGGTGAGAACTTAACAATTACTTTGCCAGTTACATTTCCTGAAGCGGCTCTAGGTGCAGATATTAAAGTTCCAACCCTTACCGGCGATGATGTCACTGTGCGCCTAGCGCCAGGTACCTCAAATGGCCGTGTTTTACGCGTAAAAGGCCGGGGAGTCACTAAAGCTGGCGCAACTGGAGATTTATTAGTTACGGTTGAAGTGCAGGTGCCAAAGCGTCTTGATCAAAAGGCTGAAGATGCGCTAAAGAATTTTGCAACTGCAACCGAAGGCGAAGATGTTCGCGCTGAATTTAATAGCAAGGCAAATTCATGAACATTGATAATGACAAAAATCTGCCAGATGATGATGCCGGCGTTTATGTAATTTCAGTCGCTGCCGAATTATCTGGCATGCATCCACAAACCCTTCGTCAATACGATCGAATGGGTTTAGTTTCACCGGATCGCACAAGTGGTCGTAATCGCAGATACTCGTTGCGAGATATTGCTTCCCTTCGAATGGTGCAACGTTTAGTAGGCGAAGGAATTAATCACGCTGGAATTAAAAGAATTATTGAACTTGAATCTGCCATGGCTAACATGGCACTCGAAGTTGCCAAATTGCGGATCGAAGTAGATGCACTGATCGAAGCTAATCCACCCAAGGGAATCGCAGTTCGCAAAAAGCAACCAGTTATTCTCTACGAAGAAGATAAGTAGTTAGAAGTACTGACCTTTACTCTTCCAACCAGTCAATACTTTTTCAGCCGGGGTTTTCAAGACATCTTCTAAAACCGCTGCATAAATATCGCGGAAATCGGTAGTCACTGCCAAATCACCATTTATTAGTTTTGAAAGTGATGGCTGTTCACCATAGAAACCACCCTTGACCCGATCACCGATAAGGAAAACTGGACCAGCGGTACCGTGATCGGTACCTTGCGAAGCATTTCCTTTTACGCGTCGACCAAATTCGGAATAAACCATGGTCACAATGTCTTTACCGCGCGAAGTATTTTTCATCTGACTTGCAAATCTAGCAAGCGCAGCAGAAACCGTGCCAAGTAGTTCAGCTTGAGCATTTGCTTCATTTGCGTGGGTATCAAAGCCACCAAGGGAAACTGACCAAACGCGCGTTGGAGAGCCTGCAGCAATGAGTTTGGCGACCACATCTAACTGCTGCGCCAGATTGGATTCTCCGCCAGCATTGCCACCATTTACGGTCGGAAGATCATCAGCAACAGGTGCTGGCATTTTTAGTACCGGTGTTACCGTATTTGAAACACTAAATAAAGTACGCATTGATGTAGCTGCAGCTGCCATAAGTTTGTTATCAGTGGATGCAGCCTTTGCCAGCTTCTGACAATCTTTAGCAAAGGTGCCAGTTGGAATTACTAATCCGCCAAGTGGTAGCGCAGAACCTGATCGCTTATCGCCCGCTAATAGCGGCGGCAATACCGAACCTAAACTAATCGCCAACATCGGATCTACTTCTTGTGATTCAACCCAACGTCCTAACCAACCACTATTTAATCTGGAAACTGGTGCACCGCTTTGCCAAATTGCCATTGATGTGAAATGCGAACGATCAGGTTTCGGATAACCAACACCACGAACAATTGCAACTTTCTTCTGGTCCCACATAGTTTTGATTCCAGTCATTGCCGGGTTTAAACCCAATTGATCATCAAGTTTCAAAACTTTATCTGCAGCATATGAAATATCTGGTCGGGATGAAAAATAAAGCGGATCGGTATATGGAACAACGGTGTTAAGGCCATCGTTGCCACCGTAGAGAGTGACCATAATTAAAATCGGCGTACCCAGTGGAAGCGGTCGAGACTGTGCAGCGTGGGCAATATCTTCCATAGTTAACAATGGGGCAGCTGCACCAACTGCGGCAGCACCAGAAAGTTGTAAGAACTTACGCCTGCTTAAAGTATCCATTTGCAGTCTCCTATGCGCTAACTACATATTCCGGACTGCAAATTGCTAATTGCAGTAATTGGGCAGGATTTGTTTTGACCCCATCTAGAGCTAATCGCGTGCGATTACTAAAAGGCAGAATTCCTAATTCATCTTGTAGCCAAGCAACGCGCTTATTCGGTGCAATGGCTGTTAAAGCGCTTAAATCCGCCTGTTTTATCAACCAAGCTGCAAATTGAATTCGAGATTGGGCGCTTGCTGAACTCAACCAAGATTCATCGGTTGGCCAACCGCCAACGTTAGGTGGGCTAAATGGTACTTGTGCCAATTTGTCTAAGTAGGCCAATAATTGTGCTGAGGTTTTTAAGTTAGATGGCGTTAAATTCAAGTATCGAGCAACTCCAGCAAACCATTCAACCGGCGCCTTTACTATTGAATAACTTGGGTTGCTTAAGATTGTTGAATCGGTAATCGCTGCAATTAATTTAGAGGTATCTCGAGTAGTAAATGCGGCTTCGAGTTGGGCGGCAGATTCAACTGGCAATTGGCTAGAGATAAATCGGAACCAAATGCGCTCTACTATAAATTTTGCACAATCACTCTGTGAAACCAAATGGTTCACAGCAGCTGGCCCATTGAAACTAGTTGAAGATCCCAGAATAGTTTTTATCCCAGCGTCATAGCGCTTGCTATTAAAGGTGACTTTTCCATTGGAGCGAACTATCTGATACCCAGTTAGCGCTCTTGCTAATTCTCGGACATCTGTTTCGGTATAACGATTAACTCCTAAAACAAATAGCTCCATTAACTCGCGAGCTAAATTCTCATTAGGCGCTTTGGCTGTGTTATCTCCGCCATCTAACCAAAATTGCAATGCGCCATCAACAAGCATTGCATTTGCCATCTCATTGAAATTACCTAAAGCGTATTTGCGAAGAGATTGATTTTGAATATACATCGGGTAGGCAAAATTAATTTTTCCTATAGCTGTTGCCCAGTGGCCGTGCCAAAACCAAGTCATGCGTTCAGTAAGTCCATGATCAGCCAGGACCATGCGATCCAACCACCAAAGTGGAAGCTCTTTAACTTGTTGACGTAATTGAATATTGAACTCAATTAATTCATTTGTCTTTTGGTCAGGACGTGGCCCCAAGTCAGTAATCTTTGGCTCAGATATTGCGGCCAAGGAAATGTCTTTAACTGGCGGAGTTAAGAGAGCAGCGCGTGTTGCTGCAACACCGGTATTCAAAGCAGCTTTAAATTCACCAGGTCGCGGACCAAAACCAAAGCGGTGGTATAGCCGTGCGATCTCTAGCCGGTCGGTTTCCATAACGGCAAAGGTATGCGATTTGGATCGGTTAGGTAAGGTACGGACATGAACTCACACGAAATTCTCCGAGAAGAGATCCTGAACAAGGCCGTTGTACACGGCAAAGTAATTTTGTCTTCCGGAAAAGAGGCTGATTACTACGTTGATTTGCGCCGCGTGACTCTTGATTCAGTAGCAGCGCCACTTGTTGGCGCAGTAATGCTTGAGCTAACTAAAGATTTAGATTACGAAGCTGTGGGTGGGTTAACTCTTGGTGCTGACCCAGTTGCAACTGCAATGATGCATGTTGCTGCTCAACAAGGCCGCAAACTTGATTCGTTCGTAGTTCGTAAAGCCGAAAAAGCGCACGGGCTACAACGTCGCATCGAAGGACCAGATGTAAAAGGTCGCCGCGTATTAGCAGTTGAAGATACTTCGACTACTGGCGGTTCAGTATTAACTGCTGTTGAAGCGCTACAAGAAGCCGGCGCAATCGTCGTTGGCGTTGCCGTTATTGTTGAACGTGGTGCAAAACCAAAAATTGACGAAGCTGGTTTTGAATACCGCGCTGCCTACCAGTTAACAGACCTTGGTCTGTAAATTAACTTAAGCCTATAAATTAACTCAAGTGGCGCTTAGTACGAATTTCACGAATAACTTCTAGCGCAATCGGCGCCAAACTCGCAATAACAATCAAGCCAATTATTGGAAGTAGATATTTATCTACCGAACCTTCCAATTTATTTCCAAGTACATAACCAATTGCGATTACGCCATCGGTCCAGATAATCGCACCAATAACATTCCAAAGAAAAAACTTTCGAGCTGGAATTCCAACAACGCCGCACATTGGATTAATCAGGGTGCGGATAAAGGGAATAAAGCGCGCCAAAATTATTGCTTTACCAATCCCGTACTTACCTAACCATTTTTCCGTCGAGGCCACTCTGGCTTGGGTGAAGAAGCGACCGTCTTTTCGGTCAAACAATTTGCGCCCGTACTTAGCCCCAATGAAATGCCCAAGTTGCGAACCGGTGATTGCCGCTAAGGGTGCCCCGATAAATAGGGCCACTGGTGATAATTGAACTCCGCCTAGAAGCGCGGCCGCTGAACCTGAAGCTGCCAAACCAGCAATGAAAAGCAGCGAGTCACCAGGGAAAGCGAGCCCAACCAGCAGGCCAGTTTCTGCAAACAGGATGGCCAAGATGCCAATTATGCCCAAATCGGCCACGATCGAGTTGGGGTCAAAGAGGGTTGAAATATCCATAGGAAAAGACCCTAGTCGGTTGCCGCTCTTGTTCCAATAGTTTCGCTTAGTCGAGTAAATCTCACGCTAATAGATAGGTGTATTTGCCAATCAATAGGGTGTTATGCGTAAACTCAGGCAACTTTGTGGGCAATAGCGCCCCCTGACTCTCCAACGGAGGAGAAAAGATGCGGGCAAATGCCTCACTCGTGCAAGTAACCGGAAATAACCTCACCTATGTATATGTAGTTCTAGCCATTTCACTTGTGGCACTCGGAATCGCATATGCGCTTCGTGCTCAAGTTTTGGCACAGGGTGAAGGCACCGAAAAGATGAAGGAAATTGCCGGTGCAGTTCAAGAAGGAGCTGCAGCTTATTTAGCTCGCCAGTTCCGCACCCTTTCCTACTTCGTAGCGATTGTTTTCGTTCTACTTTTCGCACTCCCAGGAGATGCTGATATTCGTATCGGTCGCTCAATCTTCTTCTTGCTAGGTGCTGCATTTAGTGCACTAGTTGGATACAACGGTATGTGGCTTGCAGTTCGCGCAAATGTGCGCGTTGCTGAAGCTGCTCGCCAGAAGAATGCTGAGCGCGCAGTGCAGATTGCTTTCCGCACCGGTGGCGTTGTTGGTATGACAACTGTTGGTCTTGGCTTAGTAGGTGCATCACTTGTTGTGATCATCTACCGCGAACAAGCTCCTGCAGTTCTTGAAGGTTTTGGTTTTGGTGCTGCAATGCTCGCGATGTTTATGCGCGTTGGCGGCGGTATCTTCACAAAGGCAGCCGATGTTGGTGCTGACCTAGTTGGTAAAGTTGAAAAAGGTATTCCAGAAGATGACCCACGTAACCCTGCAACTATTGCAGATAACGTAGGCGACAATGTTGGTGACTGTGCTGGTATGGCTGCTGACTTATTCGAGTCATATGCCGTAACACTTGTTGCTGCGCTAATTCTTGGAAAAGCCGGATTAGGTAATGCCGGTTTGGTTTATCCATTGATCGTGCCAGCGATTGGTATCGTCACAGCGGTAATCGGAATCTTCCTTACTCGTTTGCGCTCAACCGATAAGAACGCAATGACCGCAATTAACCGCTCATTCTTCCTATCTGCAATCATCAGCGCAGTTCTTACCGGCCTAGCAACATTTACATATTTGCCAGATAGCTTCAGCAAGCTACTTGGTTTAACTCCTGAAAAAGTTGCCGAATTCGGTGACATCAACCCTCGCATCTTGGCGATTGGTGCAGTTCTAATCGGTATCGGCTTAGCTGCCGCAATTCAGTTATTAACTGGTTACTTCACTGAAGTTGGAAAGCGTCCAGTAAATGACGTTGCTGCCTCATCACAAACAGGTGCGGCAACCGTTATTTTGGCTGGTATTTCAGTTGGTTTCGAATCAGCTGTTTATAGTGCTTTGCTTATCGCAGCTGCGGTATTCGGCGCCTTCATGTTAGGTGGCGGTTCAATTGTTCTTTCGCTACTTGCGATCGCACTTGCCGGAACTGGTTTGCTAACTACTGTTGGCGTAATCGTGGCAATGGATACCTTCGGCCCAATCTCAGATAACGCACAAGGCATTGCTGAAATGTCTGGCGATGTAAAGGGCGAAGGCGCGCAAATTCTTACTTCACTTGATGCAGTTGGAAACACAACAAAGGCAATCACTAAGGGAATCGCAATCGCAACAGCTGTACTTGCAGCAACTGCGCTATTCGGTGCTTTCACTGATGCTATTAAGTTGGCAGTAACAGAAGCTGGTTCTACAACAGTAGATCTAGTTACAAATCTGCAATTCCAAGGAATCCTCGATGTTGCAGATCCACGCAACTTGGTAGGTCTAATTATTGGTGCTGCAGTTGTATTCCTGTTCTCAGGTTTAGCAGTTAACGCAGTATCACGCGCAGCTGGTGCGGTAGTTATGGAAGTTCGTAATCAATTCAAACTACACCCAGGAATTATGAAGGGCACTGAAAAGCCTGAATACGGTCGCGTTGTTGATATTTGTACTCGCGATTCACTTCGCGAACTTGCAACACCTGGCTTGCTTGCTGTTATGGCGCCAATTGCAGTTGGTTTCGGCCTTGGCGTTGGCGCACTAGGTGCTTACTTAGCTGGCGCAATTGGTACCGGAACATTGATGGCTGTTTTCTTATCTAACTCAGGCGGAGCTTGGGATAACGCTAAGAAGATGGTTGAAGATGGAAATTACGGTGGTAAAGGTTCAGATGCACATACTGCAACCATCGTTGGTGACACTGTTGGTGATCCATTCAAGGACACTGCAGGCCCTGCAATTAACCCATTGATTAAGATGATGAACCTTGTTGGTCTACTTATTACTCCAGCAATCGTTTCACTCGCACTGGGCGATGGTGGATCAACAAGCATGTTGATCTCACTCGTTGCAGTTGCAGTGATCATTGGAGCCTTGATCCGTAACCGTCGTCAAGCAACCTCAATCAGCGCTTAATAAGTAGAACTTCCCCCTACTTATGGCAAAGGCTAAGACCGACCTGATCAAGCTTGTGATTGTTGAATCACCAGCAAAGGCCAGAAAAATTGG
>CAIXTG010000168.1 GCA_903922325.1 uncultured Actinomycetes bacterium | reverse complement strand
GTGCCCTGCAGCCCGGCGCGATTGATCGCTTCGCCTAGAAATCCGGTCTTAGAGGTCAGCAAATCAGGCGTGCGACCGCCGAAAACCGATGGCCAGAAGAAGAGCAGCTGCTTCAGCGCTGCCGCGTGGATTGTGCGGGCAGCCACGGTGGGCACGCCCAAACTACGAAGCCGGGTGCGCATTTCACCGGCTGCACGGGCTGTAAAAGTAATCGCCAGAATTCGCTGCGGGTCCATCGCCCCAATAGCTGCGGCATAGGCAATGCGGTGCGTGATTGCCCGAGTTTTTCCAGTGCCCGCACCAGCAATTACACAAACTGGGCCACGAGTAGCAAGTGCAACTGCGCGTTGTTCATCATCGAGGGCCGCCAAAATTTCTTCAGCGCGAACATTTACTAACGGTTCTTCAGTCATCGCCAGCTCTCGCCGCCGGTCAATCTCTGACCAGTAAACTCACCGTGCTCTGCACGAAACCAACGTTCGATCATTTTGCGCGCCACGCTAATCTTTGGTGGCAACAACAACGAACCATCTTCCATTGCCATACGCAATTGAGCCCGTGAATACCAGCGCACTTCGACAATTTCTTCGCCATCAGGGCGCGCAGCTGATGGATTATCGATTACTGCTTCAAAAGCAATCATGATGCTGGCTGGAAATGGCCAAGGTTGTGAACCTAAATAATGAATTTGCGAAACCGTAACGCCGCTTTCTTCAAATACTTCGCGCGAAACACATTGTTCAAAAGTTTCACCTGGTTCTAAGAATCCCGCAAATGTTGAGAATCGACCTACTGGCCAAACTGCTTGGCGACCAAGCAAGATGCGATCGTCGGTATCGCGCACTAAAACAATTACAGCGCTATCGGTGCGCGGATGATGTTGCGCATCGCATTGATCACAAACTCGAACCGCACCACCAAGTGAACTAGTTGTGCCAGCACCGCACTTCGAACACATCGGGTGCGAGGTATGCCAATTAGAAAGTGCTACCGCGTGCAGAGCTAAACCAATTTCTAGTGGTGAAAGTGCTGCGCCAATTTCGCGCAGTGAAAGTAAATCTTCTGAGTCGGCAACATGGGCGGCAAAATATGGTGTATCAGTTGCGCGATCGATTCCTAGAAAATAGTTCTCATCACTTTGTGCATTTGGATAAAGTAATTTGGCACTTGCCAAATCAGCGCTTACTTTTCCGCCACCTACAGATAGAACTTTGGCGCGCTTAAGCAGCTCAGCCAGTGCCGCCGGGTCAGTTCGCAGCTCGCCGGCACGGTCTATCAGGCTTGGCTGTTGGTTCATCGCGCTCATAAGAGGCAACGCTACTAGCCTTCACGCATGAAGGTAACCTCGTGGAATCTGCTGCATGGCATGACGATTCCACCCAAATCGGGCGATGATTTCAGTGGTTTTGCCCAGGCTGCCGCAGATCTAGGTAGCGATGTCATAGCGATTCAAGAAGTCGATCACGGGTTAGCCAGATCTAATAACGCATTTCAAACCAGCGAGATCGCAATTGCAATGGGTGCAAAAAATTGGGCATTTGCACCAGCGATTATTGGCTCACCTGAAGGCAAATGGGAAAAAGCTAATAATGACATCGCCACAAATATAGAAAGCACTTCAGTAGTTGATTCGGGAAGTTACGGAATCGGCATAGTTTCAAAGATTTCGGTAATTAAATGGCATAGATTAAATTTAGGTAGATCAATTGTTGGTATGCCGTTGTTGATACCAGATACTGAAACTGGAAAAGCAAAAGCAATCTATATTAAAGATGAGCCGAGATTGGCACTAGCTGCTGAACTAGAAAATGGCTGGACTGTGATTAATACTCACCTATCTTTCGTACCTGGCGTAAATGTCTTTCAGTTATCAAAATTGAAGAAATGGGCTGACTCATTTGGTGAGAGAGTTTTGCTCATGGGTGACTTTAATTTACCTGGTTCTATTCCGGCCATTGGTTCTAAGTGGCAATCTTTAATTCTGCAGAATACTTACCCAAGTTGGAAACCAAAGATTCAATTTGATTACATCTTAAGTAAAGGTGTTGCGTTAAAGGATGTAATCCAAGTTCCAACAACCAAATCAGCAATTAGCGATCACTTGCCGCTAACTATTGAGGTTAACTAGGCGACTTCGGCAATCTTGCTTTGGCTATGAGTTAAAGATTCACGCTGCACCTTAAAGATTGAGAACAGCTCAAGACGCTTCTCATCAGGGATTGCAAAGGTTGCCGCTTTACCTGACCAAGCATTTAGATCAGCTAGTGAATTACAAGCAGATAAGCCTTCGAGCAGACGCTCTAAGTCGCCTTCGGCCAGATTGCGCTTAGGGGCTTTATTGCGGTTATTTTGATTAGCCCGCGCTACTTTTTCCATCTCTTCGCGGCTTGGGCGCTTACCTTTCGCGGCAAAGCCCAAGTTTGCTAGGCAACGGCCAATGCTTGAGGTTTCGCAATTCTCGCTGGCATTCGCGCGGTTAATAACGCTACTACCTTCGATTTCGGTAGCAAAACCAGTTGCTTGCGGGCGAGCATCTTCGCGATTGGTAAATGCCTCAGTACGGCAAACCCATTCCACGCGACCATCGGTACGTTCAGTGCGTTGTAGATCAGTAATGATGCGGCCATCAGGAAATTTCTTCCAGAATGCCTGAATACGATTTTCAACTGGCTCGTATAGATTAATGTTGAAGTAGCTCATGGCTTAAGCCGCCGCAATTAACTCGTTAGCAATCACTTCGCCCGGGCTTAAAGTGCCGGCACGAAAAGCATCGGTGATTAGTTCTCGACCGGTTTCGGTAAAACGAGTTGAGATATATGAGTCGCGCGAGTTGAATGCGATGAAATCTAGAACCTCGCCGGTTTCGAGATGGATTGCGTCGCCATTTACATTCTTAAGATCATCGAGAATTTTCTTGCGGAAAGATTCGCGGACGGATTGAACAATCTCAGTCTCGTAATTGGCGCGCACCCACTCGGTAAAAGCATGCTCGTTGAGAATCTCAGGAGATGCTTTCGGGGTAACTAATGAGACTTTGGCGATTTCTTCGCCATCAAGGTTTGCCTTAACTGAATCTGCACCAACGGCGTCGAGGGCATCGGCAAATTCACGACGCAGACGATCTTTAGTTTCTTTGGCAGCATTTGCAATAACTGTGATTGCCGATAGCTGAAGCGCTAACTCTTTTAGATTCATTTGGTCCACCTTTACTCATTAGTTGTTTCGCAGTGCTTAACTCTTGTTAAGTGGTTGCGATGTGATGAGTAAAGCGGACACCACTGACAAAGCCCCCGGTGAAGGGGGCCTTGGCGGCGTGTCGTCCTTATAAATCAAGGGTTTCAGATGGCCTAAGCCTTTGT
>CAIXTG010000167.1 GCA_903922325.1 uncultured Actinomycetes bacterium | reverse complement strand
GTTGCGTCTTGATGCGCTCTACCCAGTTTGCAACAGTCTCTTCAGTGTTTAAAGTGCGTTCTTCATTCTTGCCACTTGGGTCGCCAACTAAGCCAGTCGCGCCGCCAACGAGGGCAATTGGGGTGTGACCAGCGAGCTGAAAACGACGTAAAACCAAGAGAACAACTAGGTTTCCGACGTGCATGCTGGGAGCAGTTGGATCAAAGCCGATATACAGCGTCGTTGGTTTTGCTAACGATTGCGCCAGTGCGGCCTCATCGGTGCTCTGGGCAATTAGCCCACGCCAACGTAGATCTTCTAATAGCTCTGATTTCATGCGCTCATCATGCCTGAAAAGGCAGCGTGCTGGCTGCTAATTAACTTTATGAATTCGCCATTTTTGGCAGTTAGATTCTTAAGTTGGATGGCAACTTCGGCAGGTGCGGTGCCACCCGCAGTTGTGCGAGATGACAGTGCACCAGCAACAGTTAGCACTTCGCGCACTCCCCCGGTAAGTGATGGGTGTATCGCAAGAAATTCGGCATCGGTTAATTCGTGAAGTTCGCGATTGCTCTTTTCGCAAAGCGCAACACATGCTCCAGCCGCTTCATGTGCCTGTGAGAAAGGAATATGTGCGCGCACTAAGAAATCTGCGATTTCAGTAGCAAGTGAGAATCCGGTGGGCGCTGCTGCTGCCATTTTCGCGCGATCAAATTCAGTAGTTTCAATCATTCCTGAAACTGCTGGCAGAAGAACTAAAAGTGTTTTAATGCTGTCGAAGAGTGGTTCTTTATCTTCTTGCAAATCGCGATTGTAAGCAAAAGGTAAACCTTTCAACATGGTCATAACGCCAGTTAAGTTTCCGACTAAGCGACCAGCTTTGCCACGTGCAAGTTCGGCAATATCAGGATTCTTTTTCTGCGGCATGATCGATGAACCAGTTGAATAGGCATCGGCAACTTTGGCCCAACCGAATTCAGTAGTTGCCAAGATGCACCATTCTTCGCCAATGCGAGATAAATGAATTCCAATAGTCGCCAGAATAAATAGCGCTTCGGAAACAAAGTCACGATCACTAACGCCATCAATACTGTTTTGGGCAGACTGCGCGAAACCGAGTTCCGCAGCTGTTGCCTTTGGATTTAATGGCAGCGATGATCCGGCTAGAGCTCCAGAACCAAGTGGGCTAACTGAGGTGCGAGTTAACCAGTCACCGATACGACTCAAATCACGTTGAAATGCATGTGCATGCTTTGCGATTTCATGACCGAAAATAACTGGTTGCGCGTGCTGTAGATGTGTAAAACCTGGTGCAGGCGCATCGGAATACTCGGCAGCTTTTGCAATTATTACTTCGCAAAGTTGAGTCAGTTGCGAAGCAATAGCCAACATATGATCGATTGCGTAGAGTCTTAAATCAGTGGCAACTTGATCATTACGAGACCGACCTGCCCTGATCGCTCCCCCAATGGCGCCGATCTTCTCGGTTAAGCCACGTTCTAGTGCACTGTGAACATCTTCATCGGAATCAACCGGTACAAATTTTCCACTAACAACTTCTGCTTGCAGTTCTTTGAGAGCGCCGCGAAGTTTGGAAATAGTTTCAGCGGGCAACAACTTTGAGCTTTCTAGAACTGATAAATGAGCCAGGGAGGAGCGAAGATCGTAAGGGGCTAGACGCCAATCAAATTGAACGCTGCGAGACAAGGCAAAAAGGGCTTCGCTAGGACCATCGGCAAATCGCCCGCCCCACAAAGCTCCGCCGGTATGGGTAGCTCCGGTGCTCATCATTTACCTCCGCTTTTTGAGTTGGCTAATCCTAAGATCTTCTTTGCTAAACCAGCACCGCCTGTTGCAGTGTCGGCCACCACGATGACAGTGTCATCTCCAGCCACTGTGCCAATCGCACTTGGCAACTTTCCAGATTGGGAAAGACCGTCAATAGCGCTAGCCAACATTTGCGCAGCAGCAATCGGGGTTCTGATCACGACCAGATTTCCACTTGGAGTTGCAGTTAAAACTAGTTCACTGGGAAAAGAATTCCTCGTCGAAATAGGTTGTAAATCCGTAAGTGCATAAACCATTTCGCCATCGTTGTTTCTAACCCGAATCGCGCCAATATCTTCGAGGTCGCGGCTGGCAGTTCCTTGTGTGACCACAATTCCTTGTTTCTTAAGGGCTTTAACTAGGTCACTTTGTGAGGCGATCTTTCCAGTGCCAATCAATTTTGCAACTGCCGACTTTCTAGCGTTAGCATTATTTGCGTTCATGCATGCACCAAAGTTCCGCCACTGCCAGCAAGTGCCAGTAATAAGTTCTCCGCATTATTACCGTCGATGATCCGTACAGCGGTAGCACCTGCCGCAATCGCAGCTAAACATGCTGCGACCTTTGGTGCCATACCACCTTGGAAATCATTCTTCATCGCCGCTAACTCAGTAGCTGAGATCTCGGAAATTATTGAAGTTGGATC
>CAIXTG010000166.1 GCA_903922325.1 uncultured Actinomycetes bacterium | reverse complement strand
CCGTGAATATAACAACTGCCCAAACACCAGAATCAGGTGGTGCTGAATAACCTTCAAAGGCTGAAGCCACACCGGTCATTGCTGCGCACATTGTTAATTGGGTAATTGTCATGGCATAAACGTCGCGGCCAGCAGACCATTTACTTAACGCTGTAATGTGAGCCGCAAAGGCAATCGCGCTAAAGAAAACCATTAGCTCACCAAAGCCAATAAACCATCCCTTAAGCGAAAGTAATGCAAGTCCAATCGTCGCCATAAAAACGTAGGACCAAGTTTTTTTGCTAACTCGTTCTTTGAAAATGAGTCCGGCAAATAACGGTGTAAGAACTACGTATAGACCTGTTACAAAGCCCGTAATTGCAGCACCGGTATTGGCTAAACCCACGGTCTGGAAGATATATCCACCACCAAGTAAGAAGCCCGCAGCCAGCCCGCGTAGTAGAAGGTCCTTGGTGAGAAACTTCAAAACTTGAGGGCGAATTAAAACCATTACCAAGACTGCCATTGAAAATCTGGTGAAGAGAAAGTTATTTACGCTTTGACGTTCAATTGCAGGCTTCATGACTACGAAAGCCAAACCCCATGCCGCCGAAACCAGCAGGAGAGCTAACGGCGCTAGTCTTAATTGCAGATTGTGACGCGCGTTCATCCACGCATCTTCTTTAGCATCGCAATCTCTTTACCGTGCTCTGGTTCCATGCCTGGAGTTTCTAGAACCATTGGCACATTTTTCATGACAGGGTGATCAAGCATCTCTTGGAACGCGGCCAAACCAATATGACCTTCGCCGATATTTTGGTGGCGATCTTTAAGAGCGCCACAAACATCCATGGAATCATTGGCATGGACAAGTTGGAAACGTTCAGCACCAGCGATTTCGATTAAGAGATCAATAGTTTCAGTCATGCCACCTTTTTTAGCGATGTCATGGCCAGCGGCAAATACGTGACAGGTATCGAGACAGATGCCTACCTTTGGGTGATATTCCAAAGCTTTTAAATAATTGGTTAGATCATCTAGTTTCTTAACTAGTGATTGGCCTTGTCCGGCAGTTGGTTCAAGCAGCAGCATTGGCGCATCATCACCTAATGCATTTAGGACGGGCATCATGCCTTCGTGAATCTGTTTCCAGGCATTTTCAACATTATTAACATCAACTGCTGAACCAGTGTGAATAACTACGCCAAGTGCGCCAATTTCAGCACCGCGCTTTAGCGAGTAAGCCGTAGAGGCAACCGAATTTTCGTAAGTACCAACGGTGGGTGAACCCAAATTAATTAAGAATGGCGCGTGTACGTAAGTGAGAATATCTAGCGCCGCAGCTTTACTGCGAAATTCTTCATCAGCTACTGGGTTGGCTTCAGGCATTGCCCAACCGCGTGGGTTAGATGCGAAAACTTGAATAACTTCAGCACCAGTTAGTTCGGCATAAGCGATCGAACGCTTAGCCATTCCACCTGAAGTAGGGGTGTGGGCGCCAAGCCTTGGACCAATAATTTTCGCTTTAGACATTTGGCTAGCCTACTGTGATGGTCACAGTGCTGCCACGTTTGACCTTAGTGCCTTCTTTCGGTGAAACGTTGATTACCTTTTTGGCCTTATTGGCACCAAGAGTTTTCACTTTAACGTCCAAGCCAAGATCCTTAAGTATCGCAATCGCCTTGGCTTGAGTCTGCCCAAGTATTCCCTTAGTTGGAATTGTTACAAAAGCTGAACCTTTAGAAACTACCAACTCGACTTTAGCGCCTTTAGGAATATCACCATTAGCCGGAGTTTGTGAAATTACGCCACCCGGAATAACTTTTTCATCGAAGGCATATGTGACCGTAACATCGAAGCCAGCATCACTTAGTTCAGTAAGTGCTTCTTCACCAATTTTTCCAACATATGAAGCCAGCGCCAGAGTTTCAACTCCCTTGCTGACAACTAACTTAATTGTGGCATCACGACGCACTTTTGTACCTGGAGCTGGGTCAGCCGAAATCACAAAACCTTTAGGAATTTCCGAATTAAATACCTCGGTGATTGTTCCAGTCTTTATTGGAAATTTAGCAATTGCATTTACTGCAGCTTCCGGAGTTAAGCCAACTAGTTGCGGAACTGTGTAACGCTCTGGACCTTTAGAGACGGTTAACTTAACGGTGCTATTTGGGTCGGTCTTGTCTCCACCGGCAGGGTCTTGCGCAATGATCAACCCTTCATCATCTTCTTCGCTGTAAACCCGTTCGGCGACTTCACTCTTAAGCCCGAGCGGAGTTAGAAGTGAGTTAGCTTTATCGACCGAAGCACCAATTACTGAAGGCACATCAACTTTTGCACCCGGCCCAAGCACAATCCACCAACCTGCAATACCAAGGCTGACTGCAAGAGCCAAAGCAATAATGCGATTGCGACGAACACGCTTACTTACGCGGCGACGTTCTTCGGCACGATCTTTCTTAGTTCCGGCAGTGCTTTCGGTCATGGGCGCAACTATCTCGGTTGCTTGTGTTGATTTAGCAGCTTCGGCACGCTTAGCGGCACGAGATTTATCTCGCACTTCTTCTCTAATTGGCGCAACTGGAAGATCTAATTGAAGACTTAGCTGCTTTCGCTTTGGATCAATTTCATCACGAACTCGATTTAGCTCAGCTAGAAATTCGCCAGCATCGCGTGGTCGATCATCTGGGTTCGTGCTTGTTGCTTTGGCGACCAGGCTTTCAAGAGCCGCCGGCACTCCTTTTACTTTGCTGCTTAATAATGGGATTTTCTCGTTTACATGCATATACGCAATTTGAATCGGAGTATCGGCAGCAAACGGCTTTTCACCCGTGATCATTTCAAATAACACAATTGCGGCGGCATAAACATCACTACGAGAATCTGCGATGCCACGTTGAACTTGCTCGGGGGAAAGATAAGAAACACTGCCAAGAATTACGCTGGATTCTGCCGTCATAGTCGTGCCCAACATATTGCCCCGGGCTAATCCGAAGTCGGCGATCTTTACGCGACCTTCCTTTGAGATCAAAATATTTTCAGGTTTGATATCGCGATGAATAATGCCGATGTTATGTGCAGCAGCGAGTGCACTTAAAACTGGATCTATAAAGGAAAGAGCATCATCGACATTTAGTTTGCCTCGCTCAAAAATATAATCACGAAGTGTGTGGCCTTCAACTAGTTCCATCACAATAAAAACTGCGGGAACTCCGCTTTGATTCCAACCCTGATCTTGCACTGCCACAATATTTGGATGGGAGAGTGAGGCCGCAGCTTTAGCTTCGCGAATAAAGCGACCAACAAAATCTTCATCTTGGGCCAGATGCGGATGCATGATCTTGACGGCAACTTTGCGATCTAGCCGAGTATCGATTGCGCTATAAATTGTGGCCATGCCACCTGAAGCAAGTAGCGCCGTTAACTGGTAACGGTTATCAATTAGCTCGCCAGTTAGATCAGACACAGCTAAATCTTAGGCTAGCTACTGCGTAGAGAGGATGAAATCCGCTCTTTCGCGAGTTAAGTCGCGTTCAAAATATTCACTTTCCATCTTCTGCCACTTGACCATCTCGTCACGAATTCCTTCGCCATCGCGCTCTAATACCCGCGCTAATCCAGCACTTTGATCAATATCTAGCCAGATCGAAGTTGTTAAATTCGCGTGCAACAGCTGATTAGAGCTACCTACACCTTCGATAATTAGAAGTTGCACGACCTTAACTTCTCGCGAACCAGAAAAAGCTGCAGCCGACCAGTCATAGATCGCTAAATTTGTTGTTTTACCAGCTCGCTGCGCTGTAATGAGTTGGGTAATTCGCTGAAAAAGTTCCTCTGAAAGTGCTTGATCCCAGCCGTTATATATCTCGTCAAGATGTACAACTTCGATTTCATAAGTTCCGGCAAAGGCTCGCGCAATCTCACCAGCCAACGTGCTCTTTCCAGAACCTGCTGGCCCATCAATTGCTAGAACAAGAGGTTTAGCGGATTCACTAAATAGGTCGCGGAGTGCTTCGTTGATCTGCATACCAACGCCTCCAACCTTGAAGTGCAATTAGCGTGAATATTGCGTAGAGGAATGAAGTGAAATAGTAACCCTGATTAAAGTAGAGCGCAGTGCCTACTAGATCTACAACTAACCAGATAATCCAACTTTCATATTTTTCTAAGACCATCAATATTTGTGCAATCAATGAGCCCACAAAAAGAAATGAGTCTACAACTGTCGCAGCCGCACCAATTCTGGAAAGCAATGGAGCTAGCACCAACCACAAACCGAGAATACATAGAATTGAATAAAGGCGGCCTCGAGTACTTAAGTTGCCAGGTTTGGCACCAGATGGCGCCCATCCTCGCCAACCACTGATCGCGGCAGCAATAAACACAAACTGCAGAGCAGCACTTGCAATCAAGTTAGCTTGATAGAAGAAGATTGCATAGAGCGCACTGCTAATTGCCCACCATGGCCAAGTTATGCGCTTGCCTGTTGTGCCTAGCCAAACTCCGATTAAGGAAGTTACCGATGCGACGAATTCCAAGATCGAAACCTGATAGTCCCAAGCTGTGAAAAGTGTGTACGACATAATTAACTCCGTTCCAGGTCCGCATTACCGGACCGGTCAAGCGGTCGATCTGTGAATTACAGATCCTCTCAGCCAATTTCTATCGGCTCCCGCATTGCAAACTATAGCGATTTAATCAGAAATTAGCGCTGCTTTAAGAGAGAATTAACTCGTGCAGAAATATGGTTATTTAGCGATGTTGGCATTCACGCTTTGTGGATCAATCTGGCTGGAAGTATTTTTAAAAGTTGGTGTAGTTCGCAGATTTAAGCGAGTAATTATGAGTACCTTGCCGACAGCAGCTTTCTTCCTCATTTGGGATGCTTACGCAATTAACCGTGGCCATTGGTATTTCGATAGCAAGCAAATTTTAGGAGTATTTGGCCCCTTTGATATTCCACTAGAGGAGTTCTTG
>CAIXTG010000165.1 GCA_903922325.1 uncultured Actinomycetes bacterium | reverse complement strand
TGTTCCGGCGGCAACTAAGCGTGCGTATGAAGTCCACCCATTGGTTAATGCAATTCTCGATTCAGATGCCGAGAAGTTAGAGCTGCTTCCGATGTGGGCAGAAAACATGACAACTGTTTTAGGTCGCTTCGGCGGTCGCACAGTTGGAGTTCTTGCTAACAACCCCCAGCATTTAGGTGGCGTACTTGATTCATCAGCTGGTGAAAAAGCGGCACGTTTCGTTCGCACTTGTGATGCTTTCGGTATCCCGTTAATTGTGATTGCAGACGTGCCAGGCTTCTTACCTGGTGCTGGTCAAGAGTGGGAAGGCGCAGTTCGTCGTGGCGCCAAGTTATTGCACGCATTTGGCGAAGCAGTTGTTCCACGCGTAACTCTTATTACTCGTCGTGCATACGGCGGTGCATACGTTGCGATGAATTCGAAGTCTTTGGGTGCGACTCGAGTATTTGCTTGGCCAACTGCTGAAGTATCAGTAATGGGCGCAGTTGCTGCGGTGCGCGTTCTGCACCGTCGATTATTAGCTGATATCCCACAAGAACAACGCGAATCTATGGAACTTGAATTAGCAGCCGAACATGATCGCGTTTCTGGCGGAGTAGAGCGCGCAATTGAAATTGGCGCAGTTGATGAAATCGTTGAGCCAGCGCTAACTAGAAGTGCGCTAGCAAAAGCAATTGCCGCGGCGCCTCATCGAAGAGGCAACCACGGCAATATCCCGCTTTAATTACTGGCGATTAATTTGTTTTAAAAGTTACTGAAACTGTCGAAGTAACGGTCTTTTCAATGGTGCCAGTGTCATAAGCACCATAATCAGCGGTCTGATTTGAATCAAGCGAAGTAACTTGGAACGGCCCGCTCTTCACATTAATTACTGCGCCAACTGAACCACCGACAGCCTCAGTGATTGATTCGGCACGAACACGAGCATCCTTCATGGCCTCACCTAATAACTTGGGGCGAAGATCTGAAAGAGTTGAAATGTAGTACTGCGGTCCATAGTTATTAATTGGAACTCCAGTTTGAAGTAAGTCGCCGATTCCTTGGCTCAACTTAGAAACTAATTGCACATCCTTAGTGCGAACTGTTACATCTCGACTAGCTCGGTAGGAAAGTATGCGCCCGGTGCTGTTGCCATTTACATATTCTTCGTTGGCATAAGTAGAAACCGCGCCCAAAGTGATCTGGCCACTAGTAACACCACCGTTAGTTAAATACTTTGATAAAGCAGTTACGCCATCGGCTACCTTTGAAACTGCAGTGTTAACTGTTGGCGATGATTGCGAAACAGAGAGAGTCCAAACTGCTTTATCGGCAGTCGCTTCAACTTTGGCAGAACCAGTAACTGTGATGCCATCACTTGCGCGCGATGCGAAACCCGCACCAACTTTCATTAATCCGCCACCTAGTGCGATGGAGAGAATTACGGCGGCGGCAATTAAAACAATACCTTTATTGCGCTCGATGGACACCTTGCTATTTTCTAAGTTTTGGCTCATGGCACCATTCTACTTAAGAAACAGGAATACCCATAGATTCTAGATCGCTTGCAGCGGAGCCACCTCTCGCTGATCGATCGCCCGCAGCGGCTCAAGTACTTCTTCCCAAGGTTTGCCCAGAATTCGGTTAATTGAATTGCGTAATTCATCTTCCTCGAATGAATTACTCAGCGCGTTAACAACTACCGAATCAGTAAGCAAAATATTGCCAGCACCATCAGTTTGATTTCGCAAGATGCCGAGTTCAGGCAAGTATCTAAATAGTTCGCCTTCGCTATTGGTAGCTTCAAAAATCTCAAATCTTAAATAGTGCCAACTTGAAAGTGCGCTGCAGAGTTTTGCTGCATTGCCGGCTAGGTCACGCCAAGTTATTTCGGTACGGTAAGTGCCAACGAAGTTTGGTTGCGGGCGCCATTGAATTTGCACTGACGTTCCCAAAATATCTTTGATCGCCCAATCAATATGGGTACGCAAAGCCGAAGGTGCGCTATGAATTACTAGCCAACCTGTAGAAACAGCGTTATTCGTGGGCGAAATTCGCTCCATTTATTCTTCTCCTAGCAAGGGCGCTTGATGCGACCTTCCCCAGTCCACCTGCACCTGCTAGTACTCTATTTCTACACCTACGGGCCTTTAACTGTCTAGATCGCTGGTATCAGGGGCTGATTTGAGCGTAATCTCGCGAAAAAAACTTTAGGTGAACTCGCAAGTAG
>CAIXTG010000164.1 GCA_903922325.1 uncultured Actinomycetes bacterium | reverse complement strand
AGGAAAAAGTTCAACAATGATGTCGCCCATAGTTGTGTGCAGTGTCGCTGTTGTCATTTTATTTTTCCTTTTCAGTTTTTATAAATGGGTGCGTAAAAGTGTTACTTGAGTGGAGACCAGGGGAATCGAACCCCTAACCCCCGCCTTGCAAAGGCGGTGCTCTACCAATTGAGCTAGGTCCCCGTGTTGAGCGGGGGGTGGGCCTAGATGGACTCGAACCATCGACCTCTTCCTTATCAGGGAAGCGCTCTAACCAGGCTGAGCTATAGGCCCGCAAATAATGGATTTATCTGCGGTAAGCGCCAAAGGTTACCCCGAAGTCGCTACTTAACCAAAACTCGTGCGTATCTAAGCAGGTTCTGAACCAGAAGTCGCCCCTGCTTCCTCTGGATTACAAGTTACTGATAAGAGTTGGGCCCCGTCGTCGAGGTTCACTAGGCGAACCCCCATGGAATCGCGGCCAGTTTGGCGAACTTCTGCCGCTGGCGTGCGCATAACAGTGCCGCCAGATGTGATGGCCAGAATTTCATCTTCATTGCGCAGAACGAGTGCGCTAACCAGTGAACCACGCGAATTTTCATCGATTTTGGCAGCTTTAATTCCAATGCCACCTCGGCCTTGTAAACGATATTCAGCGAGTGGTGTTTTCTTGCCGTAACCACCATCGGTTGCAGTGAATACAAAAGTGTCGCCAGCATGTTGAGCAGTAATGCGCGCCATTGTTAAGAGTTCATCATCTGCGCGGAATTTCATTCCGATTACACCACTAGTTGAACGACCCATTGGGCGAAGTGATTCATCATCGACAGCAAAGCGAACTGACATAGCTTTTTTGGAAACTAGTAATAGTTCATCGCCGGCATCAACTAGAGCCGCGCTAACTACTTCGTCTTCACCTTTGAGAGCAATTGCAATTAAGCCGCCCGCACGAGGTGAGTCGTATTCAATTAGCGCGCTCTTCTTAATTAAACCGGCTTTAGTTGCCAGCACTAGGTGCGGTGCAGCAAGGTAATCCTTAATTGATAAAACTTGGGCAATAGTTTCTTCTGGTTTAAATGCCAACAAGTTAGCAACATGTTGACCGCGGGCATCGCGACCTGCATCAGGTAGTTCGTGAACTTTGGCGCGATATACCCGACCTTGGTTTGTAAAGAATAATAACCAGTCGTGAGTTGAGGCCACAAAGAAATGATCAACTACGTCGTCTTGTTTAAGCGATGCGCCTTTAACGCCACGACCACCACGACGCTGTGAACGATACAAATCAGCCATGGTGCGTTTTGCATAACCGCCACGAGTAATTGTCACAACTACATCTTGATCTGGAATTAAATCTTCAGCTGAGAAATCACCTTCACTGGCCACAATCTGCGAACGACGATCATCGCCATATTTAGCAACTAGTTCAGCAAGTTCGGTCGCGATAATTTCGCGCTGCTTCTCTGGACTAATTAAAATTGCATTTAACTCAATAATTTCAGCCATTAAGGTGTCGTATTCATCGTTGATCTTTTGGCGCTCAAGGGCGGCAATACGACGCAACTGCATATCAAGAATTGCATTGGCTTGAATTTCATCAACATCGAGTAGCTTCATCAAGCCAGTGCGAGCTTCTTCGGGCGTAGTTGAAGCGCGAATTAAAGCAATTACCGCGTCGAGTGCGTCAAGAGCTTTTAAATAGCCTTGCAGAATATGGGCGCGACGCTCTTTTTCAACTAACCGATATTTGGTGCGGCGAACAATAACTTCAACTTGGTGATCAATGTAGTACTTAATAAATTCATCAAGGCGAAGTGTGCGTGGAACTCCATCGACTAGCGCCAGCATGTTGGCACCGAAAGTATCTTGCAGTTGGGTCTGCTTATAAAGGTTATTTAAAACTACTTTAGGAATCGCACTATTTTGAAGCACGATTACTAATCGTTGTCCTAGGCGTTCATTACCTTCATCGCGCACATCGGCAATGCCTTTAATTTTTCCATCTTTTACCAGTTCGGCAATTTTTAAAGCTAAATTATCTGGGTTAACTTGATACGGAAGTTCAGTTACCACTAAACAAGTGCGTTTATTAATTTCTTCGACTTGGACAACTGCGCGCATAGTGATTGAGCCGCGACCAGTGCGATACGCGGATTCAATACCAGTGCGACCAACAATAAGTGCTTTAGTTGGAAAATCTGGACCTTTAACAATTTTCATTAATTGTTCTAGAAGTTCATCGGATTTTGCTTCTGGATGAGCAAGTGCCCAGGCCACACCTTCGCCGATTTCGCGCAAATTATGCGGCGGGATGTTTGTAGCCATACCAACTGCGATACCAGCGCTGCCGTTAACTAATAAGTTTGGGAAACGTGAAGGTAAAACATTTGGCTCTTGTGAGCGGCCATCGTAGTTAGGTGAAAAATCAACGGTGTCTTCGTCGATATCGCGCATCATTTCCATGGCGATATGTGACAAACGAGCTTCGGTATAACGCATAGCTGCGGCCGGGTCGTTACCTGGTGAACCAAAGTTTCCATTGCCATCTACTAATGGATAACGAAGTGACCAATGTTGAGCTAAGCGAACAACTGCGTCGTAAATAGCGGTGTCACCGTGTGGGTGGTAATTACCCATTACGTCACCGACGATACGAGAAGACTTGTAATAGCCCTTATCTGGGCGATAACCAGCGTCATACATTGCGTATAGAACGCGGCGGTGAACTGGCTTTAGACCATCGCGGATATCTGGCAGAGCGCGACCAACGATGACCGACATTGCGTAATCTAAATATGAGCGCGCCATCTCGACCTGAAGGTCGACGGTCTCTTGGCGATCGTAATCTTTTCTTATTTCATCCATTTAAATATCCAAGAATCTAACGTCTTTAGCGTTGCGTTGAATAAATGAGCGGCGCGGTTCGACATCTTCACCCATTAAGACTGAGAATAAATCATCGGCTGCGGCTGCATCATCAAGAGTTACTTTGATCAGCACGCGGTGTTCTGGATCCATAGTGGTGTCCCAAAGTTCTTTAGCTGGCATTTCACCTAAACCTTTGAAGCGCTGAATTCCATCTTCTTTTGGTAGACGCTTGCCTGCGTCAATACCGATTTTGATCATGCCATCGCGCTCGCGATCAGAGAAAGCGTACTGAACTGGTTCTTTGCCGCCCCATTTTAATTTATAAAGTGGTGGTTGGGCTAAGTAAACAAAACCACCTTCGATAAGTGGTTTCATAAAACGGAAAAGAAGAGTTAATAACAAGGTGCGAATATGTTGACCGTCGACATCGGCATCGGCCATCAAAATAATTTTGTGATAGCGCAAGTTAGCCACATCGAAGTCATCGTGAATACCGGTACCGAGCGCGGTGATTAGCGCTTGTACTTCATTGTTTTGTAGCACGCGATCGATGCGAGCTTTTTCAACGTTTAGAATTTTTCCACGGATTGGTAAAACTGCTTGGTTTCGTGAGTCGCGACCACCTTTAGTTGAACCACCTGCTGAGTCACCTTCAACAATATATAACTCGCACTTTTCTGGATCTGTCCATTGGCAATCAGCTAACTTGCCGGGCATGCCACGACCTTCTAATAAACCTTTGCGGCTACGTGATAAGTCGCGAGCCTTACGAGCTGCAACGCGTGCTGCTGCTGCATCAATACTTTTACGAACAATCTCTTTACCTTCGGCTGGATTCTGTTCAAACCAGGCAGTTAAAGCTTCATTTACGCACTTTTGAGTAAATGATTTTGCTTCAGTGTTACCAAGTTTAGTTTTTGTTTGACCCTCAAATTGTGGCTCAGCTAATTTAATTGAAACGATTGCTGTTAAGCCTTCACGCACATCGTCGCCAGTCAAGCGATCTTCCTTCTTTTTAATAAAACCTTGGTCTTCACTAAATTTATTTACAATCGAAGTTAGCGCAGTACGGAAACCTTCTTCATGAGCGCCACCTTCATGAGTATTAATTGTGTTTGCAAAAGTGTAAACAGATTCAGAAAAACCAGCATTCCACTGCATGGCAATTTCTAGCGACATACGGGCTTTTTTATCTTCGTTTTCAATAAAAATAATTGACTTATGGGTTTCGCCGCGAGTGGTATTTAAATGTTTAACGAAGTCAGCAATTCCGCCATCGAATTTATAAACCACATGCAGTTGCTCGCCTTTTTCATCAACGTGTCCGGCACGATTATCGGTTAAAGTGATAGTTAAGCCGCGATTCAAAAATGCCATTTCGCGGAAACGGGTAGATAAAATCTCAAACGAGAAATCAGTGGTGTCAAAGATTTCAACCGATGGCCAGAATTGAACTGTGGTGCCGGTTGTTGTTGCAGCTGCACCTTTAGCAACCGGCGCAGTTGGAACTCCTAATTTATAAGATTGATTCCAAGTAAAACCATCGCGTAGAACTGTTACGGCTAAATCTGTGCTGAGTGCGTTTACAACTGAAATACCGACACCGTGTAGTCCGCCAGATACCGAGTAACCACCATCGCCGAATTTTCCGCCGGCGTGCAGAACCGTTAAAACAACTTCAAGTGCTGGTTTCTTTTCAACTGGGTGCATATCAACTGGAATTCCACGCCCGTTATCAATTACTTTCACGCTGCCATCGGCCATAAGCGTGACGTTGATTTCGGTACAAACTCCAGCTAAAGCTTCATCAACTGAGTTATCTACAACCTCATAAACCAAGTGGTGGAGGCCGCGCTCGCCGGTAGAGCCGATATACATGCCAGGGCGCTTGCGAACCGCCTCGAGGCCTTCAAGGACGGTGATCGCGCTGGCGTCGTAATTGCCCGACTTTTCGACCACAGGTACCGCTCCTTCAATGTTGCAAAATCGCCCTCAGGGGCGGCTAGGGATAAATCCCATTGCTAATAGCCTTAATCCTAGTGGTAAAAGAGGTGCAGATCTAGCCGTTATTCGCCCTGTGGGTAGGTTTTAAGCGATGTTTTAACGCCCTTTTAGGGTTCCTATTGGAAAAAGGCAAAAATCACCCTTTATTGGCAATTTAGCCAAAAGTATCGCGTGGGCCTCGGGCGCCGCGAATTGTTCGAATGCCGCGCTTCCAACTTGGGCCCTGAGGGCCAATTATTGAAAGTTTTTCAACCAACGCACCGGGCGCACTGGCTTGGAGTGAAGCTAAAACATCGTTGCTAATTAAATTTAATTGGGTTGCCCACGCAGTTGAAGAAGTTCTAATAGTAAGAACACCTTCGAGAATTGCAATTGGTTCGGTGTGCTCGGCAATTTCGGCACCAACAATACTTTCCCAGTTAGCGAATAAATTTCCTTCAGCAATACCGCTTTGCCATTCGCGATCTTGGATTAAATTTTTTAATACATCACTAATTAATTGTGGGTCTGTGGGATTTTGGTTTACTTCACGTATAGGTTTCGGTTTTTTAATATAACCAGTTTTATAAGAGCTAAATAAATCTTTAGCGAGATCTCGTTTCGACATTTACTTACTTGCCTTTACTTGGCCAGGTGTCACATAAAATTTTGTACTGTTTAGATCGGCGGGTAAATCACTTTCGACTGCTGCGGTAATAATTGTTTGCTCTGCCATTTTTGTGGCCGCGACTAATTGCAGTCTGCGAGAAGTATCTAACTCGGCGAATACATCATCTAAAATTAAAATTGGGTCGGAGCCCTCTTTTTTTAATAAGTTAAATGAGCCAATACGTAGTGAGATTGCCATTGACCAAGATTCACCATGGCTGGCATAACCTTTAGCTGGAAAATCACCAATTGTTAAAGTTAGGTCATCACGATGTGGGCCAATTAAAGTGGTACCTCGTTCAATCTCTTGATATTGAACTTCTTCTAATCTGTTAGTTAAAACAGTAATATTATTTACCGCATCGCTCGTTAAACCTTCGGTGCTTGATTTATAGGAAACGCTCGCTGGTTTTACTTCATTTAAGTTGCGATAGTTTTCGGACACAAAGGGGTTTAGTGCAGCAACGAGTGCAATGCGTTCGGCAGTTAAGTTAGCGCCGATATTTATTAATTGCTCACTCCATGGTTGAAGTGTGGCGCTATTAGATCTGGTTTTAAGTAGCGTATTGCGTTGCTTTACAACACGTTCGTAATCGGCGATAACCCCAGCTAAACGCGGGCTACGAGTGATTAGTAACCGATCTAGAAAATCACGTCGGTTGCCTGGGTCGCCGCGAACTAAATCTAAATCTTCCGGCGAGAAATAAACTATTTGGCACGCACCAAGAATTTCTCGTTGGCTACGAGTTGGGTTTTGATTGATACGGGCTCGATTAGCTTTACTAACATTTATTTCTAAATTTATTTGTAAGGTGCGGTCATCTCGTTCAATTTCGGCACGGATAATTGCTTGGGTTGCACCAAGGGAAATTAAAGGTTGGTTATTTGCAACACGGTGTGAAGATAAGAAGCTTAAATAAATTAGTGACTCAGCGATATTTGTTTTGCCGCTGCCGTTGTCGCCGATAAATGTATTAACGCCAGGCTGAAGATCTAGTTCTAAGTTTTGGTAAGACCTAAAATCTTTAAGCGCTAACTTTGTGATGCGCATCTTGAGTATCTATCGGTTAAATGAATTTACTTAAGAGGCATAACGCATTGGCATTAACAAATAGCGATAGTTTTCAATTGCTGCGCCATCTTGTGTGGTGCGGCCCATCAAGATCGCTGGTTTATTTGAACCAGTAAAAGATATTTGTACATACGGTGTACCGACTGCATTTAAACCATCGGCTAAGAAAACCGGGTTGAACGCGATTGAAATATTTTCACCGGTTAGTGAAATTTCAATTGACTCGGTTGCTTGGGCTTCTTCGCCAGCGCCTGCTTCAAGTGAAAGTGAGCCGTTGGTAAATTCCAAACGAAGTGGAACTGTTTTGTCGGTTACTAAAGCTACACGGCGAACTGAATCTAGAAGTGGTGCAACCTCAACAATCGCGGTTGTGGTTATCTCTTGCGGTAATAAGTGGCGGTATGGCGGGAAGGTGCCATCAAGCATGCGAGAAGTCATTGTTTTACCTTCGCCAGCGAATCCAGCTAAACGGTCATGGCTTGCCGCTGACCCAAGAGAGAGTGAAACTTCTTTAGAGGTAGTTAATGATTTAGCGGCATCAGCCAGAGTGCGTGCACGTAATAAAGCAGTGGTTTCTACGCCTGGTTTTGATGGTTGCCATTGCATTTCACGCACAGCTAACCGGTATCGATCTGTGGCGGCCAAAGTTACAGTGTTTTCGTTTACTTCTACATGTACGCCGGTAAGGGTTGGAAGTGAATCGTCGCGGCCTGCAGCTATTGCTACTTGGGCAACCGCGGCTGCAAAAGTATCGCTAGCGATTACGCCAGTACTTTCTGGAAGTTCCGGCAAGTTTGGATACTCGTTGATTGAAAGAGTTGGTAAAGTAAATTTTGCGCTGCCAGAAGTTACTAAAACTCTAGTGCCGTCTAAAGTGATTGTAATTGGCTTGTTTGGTAGCGATCTAGTTATCTCTACTAATAATTTTCCAGGAACTAAAACTTTTCCAGCTTCGATAATTTGAGCTGCGAAATTAGCTTTGCTAGAAGTTTCTAAATCTGAACCAGAAAGTTCAACGTTTGAACCAGTTGCATCGATTACTATTCCAAGTAACTCGGTTTTAATCGGCCGAGTAGACAAACTGCGAGAAACCCAATTAACGCAATCTGCTAGCT
>CAIXTG010000163.1 GCA_903922325.1 uncultured Actinomycetes bacterium | reverse complement strand
GCAGTTACTGGACGATTTTTTGCACTAATAATTCCTTGGGTTACCGTGCCCGAAAGACCAAGAGGTGAACCAAAAGCAATTACCGAATCACCAACTTGAACTTTGTCGCTATTTCCAAATTGCAGAGCTTTTAGCCCAGTTGCTTGGATCTTTAGAACAGCTAGATCATATGACTCATCGCGGCCAAGAATTTTGGCTACATATTCGCGACCATCATTTAGAATTACTTTGATAGTCATCGCATCAGCTACCACGTGATTATTGGTTAATAAATATCCATTTGGATCAATCACAAAACCAGAGCCAGAGCCGCCACCATCTTTTGACATGGTTTCTATCGACACAACTGACGGAAGAACTCGCGCTGCAATTCCGGCAACTGAATCTGGTGAGCGCTCGATAGTTGAAGTTGATGAAACTAAGTTAACACCGCTTGTTATCAGACCTTTAGTTGCATCTCCACCAAGTATGCCGCCGAGTAATCCCGCGACCAAAGCAAGAACCACGATAGAAGCTGTCGGCAGTGTGCGTTTTTTGCCAGCATTTTGCTCAAGGTCTTCCAGAAAGATTAATTGATTTGGCTTGCGGCGAAAGATACGCGCTGGTTTAGACATAGGGCTATCTTCCTATAACTTAGTAGCGATCAACAAACCATCTCCGACTGGCAATAGTGAACTCTGCCAATGGTCACGGTTGGTTTTAATTCTTTTCCCAGCCTCACGAAGCGCAATTGTCTTGGGGTCGCGCTGCGCTGGATCTGGCACTTTGCCACCACCGAAGAATGAGTCAATAACTAAGACTCCCCCACTACGCAAAATTCGATGAGCTTCATCAATTGTGTAAGTTAAATCAATTGGGTCATGGCGCAAGATGACTAAGTCATATGCCCGATCAGTTAACTTACTTAGAACATCCATTACTGGATTAGTGATCAATCGAAAGCGGGCAGGCTCGATTTCTTCTTCGTAAAATGCCATCTTGGCAATACGAGCATGTTCTATTTCATCGTCAATTGAAGTCAGCGTGCCGCTGTCGATCATGCCGCGCAGCAAATACAGACTGCCGACGCCTGAGCCGGTACCAACTTCAACAACAGATTGCGCCGAAAGTAGGTGCGCTAATTGTTGCAGAAATACCCCGGTGCCAACACTTATGTCATTTGCGCCAACTTCAACTCCACGAGCACGCGCATGTTCAAGTACTAGATCTTCAGGATTAAAGTTTTCAGAGTAATCAAATAAATTTGAGATCATAGAAATGAAATCCAAGTTGTTAGTAAGCGGACTCCAAAGCCAGTACCACCTTTGGGATTTTCGCCTGCGTCAACTTCGCTACGTGCGGTTCCGGCAATATCTAAGTGCACCCATTTGCGATCGCCGACAAACTTTTCTAGGAAAAGAGCCGCGGTTACTGACCCAGCGTTGTATTTACCTTTTGCAGCGGTGTTATTGATATCGGCGATATCGCTTTCAAGTGAATCAATGTAGTCATTGACAAGTGGCATGCGCCAAACTCGATCGCCAGATTTGTCCCCCAGCTCATGCAATTTGGCTGCCAATTTGTCATCGCGAGAATACATTGCTGCATACTGCCGGCCGAGACCTAAGGTTGCTGAGCCGGTGAGTGTTGCAATATCAATTAAGTAATCTGGTTTTAATTTTAAATTTGCATAAGCCAAGCCGTCGGCAAGTACTAAACGGCCTTCGGCATCGGTATTTAAAACTTCGGTGGTGGTGCCGCCAAAGTGAGTAATGACATCACTCGGACGTTGAGCAGTGCCAGATACCGCATTTTCAGCACACATCAACAGGGCTGTAACACGAACACGCGGCGCTAATTCAGGAAGTGCGCCGACAACAGACAAGATAGCTGCAGCACCAGCCATGTCGCTCTTCATCGTCATCATCGTGTCGTATGGGCGCTTCATGGAATATCCGCCAGTATCGAAAGTGATTCCTTTGCCAACTAATACAACATGTGGCCAATTGCTAGAACCTTTTGGGGCGTAAGTTAACTCAATGAAGCGAGGCGGTGATTTGCGCGAAGAATTACCAACTGCGCTTAGGCCACCAAATGGCGCAAGTTCTTTTCCAGCTAAAACTTTAATGGAAATATTTCGCTCTTTAGCCACAGTCTTTGCATTTGCAGCCATCCAGGCTGGCGTCTTTATATTTGCTGGTGTGTGCACTAGATCTCGAGTGCGCCATACGGCAGCTGAAATAGCAAGAGCGCGCTTTAGCGCCAACGTTGATATAGAAAGATAAATAGTTGGCTTGAGTGGTTTAGCTCCACTTTTTAAATTCCAGATGTATGCACCCATGGTTGCCGAGATGGCATGTGCTGTTACATGTGAATCAGTTGTTGCGCAGAACGTTGAAATGCTTTGTGCTTTGCCTTTTACTTTGCGGCCAACTGTTGCGCCTGCTGCACGTAAAGCAGCTATTGATTGATCACCTAGACCAACTAGCAATAGCCGTTCAGTCTTTGCATCTTGCGCACTAATAGGAAGTTCGAAAGATTCGCCAGCTTTTCCAGATGGGGTAAAAAATTTAAGTTCATCAATAAGATCGATTTCAAATGTGTCGGCAATGCTCTTAAGTAAAAGTGTCGAGCCAACTAACTTGAACTCTTTTTCAGCCTTTGGGTCTGAGTTTTCGACTGCAACAAAGCCAAGGGCGATAATTTCACTGGAGAGGGCGGACTTGAGATCTGCTGAGATCGCCTTTAACTCTGGAAAGTGTGCAGGTGAAGACATAAGCGAGAGGCTATCCGATTACTACTTCTTAATCAGCCCAACCGCTGCGTGTAACGCGGCACTTAAATTTGTAGCTTCTTCAGGATTCATTTCAACGACTAAACGTCCGCCGCCTTCTAGTGGAATTCGCATAACAAGGGAGCGGGCTTCCTTGGTAACTTCCATCGGGCCATCACCAGTACGAGGTTTCATGGCAGCCATTGGAACTCCTTTAAAGATCTTACGCGGGTGTGAGGGAGAAGTATCTCGTACTTAGGGGGTGAAACTGAAATCAAGATTGCAGATCACAGGCCTAGCAATGCGCTCAATCTGGACTTTCCGCTGGCAATCAGGGAGGAAACGGCCCGTTCGGGCACCCCGATTAAGTTGGCAATTTCCGGGGCAGCTAGCCCGCGCAAGAGATGCATCGTCAAGATGATGCGTTCTTCTTCGGGTAACTCGTTGAGCACTTCGGCCAAGGTTTTGGCTGGTTTTGAGGCGCTCATAGGAGTACAGGCTACTAGCGATTGGTTAGAGATCTCCGAAAGCGTAAAAGTGAGATTCGCACGCCTAAATAGGTCGGCAGATAGATCAATAGAAATACTGCTTTGGGGGCTTTGATCGTTTCTGACCAATCGAAGTTAGTCGCAGCCGCATCTTTAGTTGAGATATCAGTTAGCTCAAACTTGCCAGTGCCTTTAATTATCTTGCCCACATGGTCAACTTCGCACAAACGCGGCGGCAGCCAATTGGTGACCACCATTTTATCTAGCAAACCAAATTTGAATCCGGATTTAACAAGTGGGCCAGTTAACGCACTAATTGAAGTACCAACACCACTTCGGATATCGGAGGTAACCCAAACTCGAGTTTGCAACATCCAATCGCCTTGACTCTCCCAATCAGCAATTGCTGCCCAAACTTTATCGATTGGTGCCGCTATTTTAAGGCTGATCTTAATTTCGTTACTAGCCAATTTACTTTCCGGACTTATTTAGTGTTTCGATAACTTGTTCAACACTCGTGCACCAAGTAACTAATTCACGTTGACCTGGTTTTACAAAACCTTCGGCTTCGAGATGATCAAGTAAAGTAACAAGTGGTGCGAATGCGCCATGTGGATCCAGAATTAAAACTGGCTTGTCGTGAAACTTCAGAAAACGGCCGACCCAGATTTCGAAAAATTCTTCAAGGGTGCCGGGGCCACCAGGTAAGGTAATAAAAGCATCTGCTAAATCTTCGATCATCGCTTTGCGTTCGCGCATTGATTCAACCACATGCAATTCATGGCTATCGTGATCAGCAAATTCGATATCAACTAAAGACTGTGGAATAACGCCGATTGTATGGCCGCCAACTTCGCGCACGGCTCGACCGATTGCACCCATCGTGGAAATATGGCCGCCGCCTGAAACTAAACCCCAGCCTTCATTGCCGATCGCATTTCCAAGTTCGGTTGCAACCGCTTGATACTTCGCATCAATGGTGGGTGATGATGAACAAAAGACGGCAATACGCATGTCGGTAAGGATAGGGGCTAGGCTTGTCTTATGTCGCAACGAGCAGCCGGATATGGAATTGCCACTCTAATCAATGGTGGCGAAAAAGATGGAAACGTCCTTGATACTTGGTTCCCAGCACCTGTTTTGGGCAATCTACCCGCAACCGCACCTGCTGAGTTAGCTTCACTTGCAACTACTGACAATGCACGAGGTGTTCGCAGCGAAGTAGTTGGCGTTGAAATTGATTTAGCAACACCACCTGCCTCAGTTAGCGATGCCTACCTGCGCTTGCATTTACTTTCGCATCGTTTAGTTAAGCCACACGGACAATCACTTGATGGAATTTTCGGAATTCTAAATAACGTGGTTTGGACTTCAGCAGGTCCGTGCCCAGTTGATAACTTTGAAATCACTCGGGTAAATATTCGGGCAGCTACAGGACAGCACGTGGCTGTTTATGGCGTCGATAAATTCCCGCGCATGGTTGATTACGTAGTTCCAAGTGGAGTGCGAATCGCTGATGCCGATCGGGTAAGACTTGGCGCTCACTTAGCTAGCGGTACAACGGTTATGCACGAAGGTTTTGTAAATTTCAATGCTGGCACCCTCGGAACTTCGATGGTTGAAGGTCGGATTTCTGCAGGCGTGGTTGTAGGCAATGGCAGCGATATTGGTGGCAGCGCTTCGATTATGGGCACGTTAAGTGGCGGCGGCAAAGAAGTAATTTCAATTGGTGAGAATTGTTTACTAGGAGCTAATTCTGGTTGCGGAATTTCACTTGGCGATAACTGCGTAATTGAATCTGGCACATATGTAACCGCTGCTGCCAAAGTTTTACTTCCCGATGGTGAAGTAGTTAAAGCAGCAACACTTTCTGGTGCCAACAACTTGCTATTTCGTCGTAATTCGCAGAGCGGCGCGCTTGAGGCAATAATGCGCACGGGCACTTGGGGCGGGCTTAACTCAGTTCTTCACGCTAACTAATTCTTCACTCGTTGGCGCAAACCAGGTCGATGGAAGTTTGCTTCGGCTACGAAAAGTCTCACCGCTTAACTTCACTTTCTTTCCGTTGCTAGATTTTCCTTCGATCAGCTTTACCGAACCGGTTTCATTTAGCGATAAGACTTTTACTGATTCGACATCTGGTAACCCAAAAGCACTAGCCAGCACTGATTGCGTGACGTCTCGCTTCCACTTATAGAAATTCGGATTTAACTTAGGATCCAGTGACCAAGGGTCTGGAACCGAGAAGGTGTAACCAACATCGGTTCCCCAAGCATTTTTTGAAGTTTCGGTAACGCCGCCTGATGAAGACCCAAAATAAGTTCGGATTGGTAGCAAATTGCGAGTGACAGTTAATCCAGTATTTTCAGTAACTGATGTTCGGCTCACAGCAGCTTTCCAAATTTTACCCCATTTGGGTTCGGCTTCTTTGGCATATCCAGCAAAATTTTGATCACTAATTGAGGAATAAAGTTCGCAATCGCAGCTCTTTAAAACTTTACCGACCTTACTCATGGCATAACTGCGAGATGCAATCGCTTGCGCTTCAAGAGCTGCAGCTGGCCAAGAGGAAGGAACTTCGCTAATCCCCCACAAATATTCATCGTGCAATCTAACTTGATTAACCATCTCTAACCGATTGCCGAGTTTGGCATCTTTGATTACTTTGACTTGGATTTGACCATAACGATATTTAGTCGTTTTCTTGGTATGCGTTAAAGATAAAACTGAATCTGGTCCAGCTAAATATCTAGTGCCACTCCAACGAATAGTTAATGAGTCAACTGGAGTAAGTACCGTGGTGATGCCGACTTGAGTTGTGGTTATCGCTATTTGCTTTTCCGAAATTGACAACTTAACCGAATCTTTCGCAGCTAATACCGAAAGAAATTGTGGTTCAGTGCCATCGCCCGATATTAATTGCAATGACATTCCCGGGGTATCACTTTTTAACGAAGCCGAAGTTAATTGGTGACCGATATTTACTCGCAGAACTTGATCATCTGTTAGTGGCATGACATCACTGCCGGGAAAGTAATAATTCATAATTGCCGTTGCGGTGTCTCCTGCTAGAGCTAAACCACGAGCGCCAATCTGGCTCATGCCAACGCCATGCCCATAACCTTTTCCGGAAAATGAAATCGAAGCAGGGGCTTCGGCTGAAGCTGCCGACAAATTAGCCAGCACTAAAGTTGAAATCAGAATGAGCGCAAGAGCGCCAAAGTTAAGTCTTTTCAACGTTAATCCTGGGGAACTAATGATTTTGGCGAGGTGATAAAGCCAGCGCCCCATGCCATCTGCATTGTGCAGAGAACTGCGGGCATCAAGAGTTTTTCTAGCAAACCTTTACCTAGCGCTACTCCCGCTACCACCGTGAAACTGGCATAGATGCCGGCTGGAATATAAAGGATTGGCGAGATTGTTACGCCGGTGATTAGCGAAAGAGCTGTGCCAGCCAGTGCAAATGGTGGAGCTAGATATCGGTAGTTAATCGTGCCAGCATGTTTGCGAGAAACTACTCTTCGCCATCGACCATACTCAAAATATTGTTTTGCCAAGGCAGCCAAATTTGGCCGTGGCCGATAAGTGACTTCTAAACGGGGATCAAAAAATATTTTTCCGCCCCGTTCACGTAATCGAAAATTTAGTTCCCAATCTTGCGCCCGAATAAATCTCTCATCAAAGCCACCAATTTCATTAAGCGCTTCGCGCAAGAAGCAACCCAAGTAAACGGTATCTACTTCGCCAGATCCACCACCGGTATGAAACTTTGCTGCCCCTACTCCAAGTGGGCTACGCATTGCTCTGGCGACACTTTTCTCAAATTTTGTTTTTCCAACAGCGCCCATTAATCCACCAACATTTACAGCGCCAGTTTTACGAAGCAACTCAACTGCGACTGAGAGATAAT
The DNA here is from genome assembly GCA_903922325.1 of uncultured Actinomycetes bacterium. GTDB lineage: Bacteria > Actinomycetota > Actinomycetes > Nanopelagicales > Nanopelagicaceae > Planktophila. The sequence goes on along the minus strand of CAIXTG010000163.1, from coordinate 1,144 downwards.
TGCTAGGGATTTCAGCATGCCCATCGACGCGAACAATTATCGGTGCGTTTGATTTTGCAAGCGCAAGGTTTAAACCTGCTGCTGTGCGCCCCGTTGGATTTAAGACAACAACAACCCGTGAATCAGATTGTGCTAATTCGTTAGCAATTTCAAGAGTGGCATCTTTGGAGGGCCCTACAGCCAAAATAACTTCAAACTTGCCTTGATAATCTTGGGAAAGGATTGCCTTAACTGCAGCTACTAAATGATTTGCCTCATTTAGGACTGGCAAAATCACGGAAAGATCTGGTGAGGTAGATAACTCACTTTTTCTCGGGGTAGGTGCGGTAGTCATAGCCCCTAAACCGTATCGCCCAAGTACGCTTTCGCCATGTCTTCGCCTCGCAAACACAGCCGTGCCATTCGGGCGATTACCTCACTTTCAGTCGGAATTGTGGCTCTTTCTGCCATTGGTTGGCTGGGTCTTGGCCGAGTAAGTGGATCGCTAAATCGAACTGATGCCTTTGCCAATGTAAAGAATCGTCCCGATAAAGCAACTAGTGCAATGAATCTATTGCTAGTGGGTTCAGATAACCGCGCGGGTTTAACTAAAGAACAAATTCGTGAACTGTGGGTAGGTGGAACTGAAGTTGCAGCCGGTGCTCGATCTGACACCATGTTATTGGTTCACATTAGTAAAGCTCGCGATAGCGCTGTGATCATCTCGCTTCCTCGAGATTCCTTAGTCACAATTCCAGAACATATAAGTAGCTCTGATTCGACCAAGACGGTTCCGGCCCGTCAAAACAAGTTAAATGCTGCCTTCAGTTTCGGTGGAGCGCCACTTTTGATTGAAACTTTAGAAGGTGAAACTGGGCTTCGAATTGATCATTACATTGAAATTAACTTCCTTGGCTTTAAAAACATCATTGATGCCCTGGGCGGAATTGATGTTTGTGTTAAAAAGAATATCGATGATCCAAAATCAAATTTAGTCCTATCGGCTGGCTTGCAAACTCTCGATGGAATTCAAGCGCTAAAGTATGTTCGCACTCGCTACTTCGATGGGCAAGGCGATATTGGCCGCATGAAACGTCAGCAAGAATTTATGTCAGCAGTTATGCGGAAAGCAACCAGCACGGGCACGTTATTGAACCCAATTAAG
>CAIXTG010000162.1 GCA_903922325.1 uncultured Actinomycetes bacterium | reverse complement strand
GTGCCTTTCTTACAGGCGGGCCAAGAGTTCTTGCGCTCAAAGAATGGCAATGACAACAGCTATAACGCTGATGATGCGACGAACTCGTTGAAGTGGTCAACCAAGGTTAAATACGTGGCTACAACCAAGTATTACCAGGGCTTATTCGCATTGCGCGCGGCTCACCCTGCATTCCGTATGAGCACAACTGCGCAGGTTAAGGCGAACCTCAAGTTCCTTAAGACCACTAATGATGTAATCGCATATTCACTAAACGGTAAGGCCGTTAAAGATAAGGCGAACACAATTGTGGTTATCCATAATCCAAATCCAGGTGCCACAGTTGTGACACTGCCAAATGCCAAGAAGTGGTCGATCGTAGTTAAGGGCGGCGTTGCCGGCACCAAGACAATCGAATCAATCACGGCTGGCAAAGTAAGTGTTGCTGGTCAAACCACAATGGTGCTGACTCAGTAAACCTGTAAGAAATTGATTGCGTTTAACTAGTAGCGCAATGAAATATTCACGAAGTGGCTCGCATCTAAATGGTGCGGGCCACTTTTAGTTTAGTTTGAAGGCATCCTTAGTTGCGATGTATAACGAAGTACGTGTTGTCGTACATCTAGCTCTGACCGTTAGCCCGCTTCCATTCTTTCAAAATATGAGGCGCTGCTTTTTGGTAGAACTCAAGTTCGGTTAAACCGATTGCAGCTTTCATAGAATCATCAAAATTAGTTGTCTTCGGAATCGCTTGAAACAGCTTCACAAATGAGTCAAAGCCATATTCGGCAACCATGTATTCATAAGCTAGAGCGCCTAATGGATATCCCATATCGCAGCTATTCGGCAACCAAGATCTGGCTTTAACAAGGCTGTTCACAACATCTTCTGGGGTAGCCAAATATATTGACTGATTCGAATTTTGGAATCTGCGCATGATTACATCCATGCCATCGCTATACCAACGAGCGCTATCAGCAGGAATACTGGTTCCGAAGGTAACGGCGCTACCTTCAAAAAGTGAGCATGGGACACGAATATCTGTCTCGACTAATGACTCTGGCTTAGTCCAGTCGCCGACAACTTTTGAGTAAGAGACGCCAGCTGCCAAGGTATTCTGAAAAACGTGCGTGAACTCATGTGCAATATGGTCAATTAGAAGACTTGTTTCTTGCGAATGCAAAGAGCCCATATAGAAATCGATGCCAACCAAAGGATTAACGCCCTGGCTATCACCAACTTTTAACTCTTGGCCACCAGCTGCGCCACCCACAGATCTAGAAAGTTGCGTTGCAGGGTCGTCATAATATTTCAATTCTCTTTCATAGCGCGCAATAGTTGATTCGCCATTCCAGCGCAACATCCAGAAGCTCTTAAGAAGAGCGCGGTCTTTTTCAGTAAAAATCAGAATCGGCACATCTTTTCCGAACATGAATTTGCCCCAATATGCATAGCTCTGATCAACGATTTTTTTATAAGCTGAAAGCATGTCTTTAGGAACATTCTCACCTATAGAATAAACCGTCTTGCTAGGCAAAGTTGTATCTGGAGTATTTCCTTTTATCGCAGCAAAAGCCTTTAATCTAATCTCTGAAATGCCTGCTACATCTTTTGCATCAGCAACTTTCCAAGAACTTTCTTGATTACCTTTACGTTCTAATTGATCTTTACTGTTGAATCTAAAGGCGAAAAAAGTAGATGGTTGAACGGTTGCAGTAGGCGTTGGGGTAGCGGTTGCGGTAGGCGTTTGGGTAGCGGTCTCAGACAGGCTTGGTGACGGTGATGAAGATGGAGTTGCTGAAGGCATAGGCGTTGCTGTCGGTGCTGGCGTAGGTGTTATAGATGGTTTTGAAGTAGGCGCAGGTTTAGGTGCTGGTTTAACAACAACCTTTACGCCTTTAGACCAAACTTTCTTGCTTCCGCTCTTAATGCATGTGTATACCAAGCCGCCAGAAGTAACTTTCTGATTCAACGTTTTGCACACAGTGCCTGCTTTTGTTGCAGCGCTTATTGGGCCAATAGATAAAAGTGAAAAACTCAGCGAGAATATAGCTACCGCAAATAGAATTCTTCTTAAGCGATCTCGCATAGAGGAATAATAGTTTTATCGCCTGACATTACCTAGTGTTTACACAAAGTAGTTTTTCAAAACGCACATCAAAAAACACAAACCATTGCAAACTAATAATAAAACGTGCTTAAATAGACCATGCAGAGAGCGTAAGCCCCCTGCATGGTCTGTTCGGTTAGGAACTTATGTGGTCTTCCCGCCCATCACGTGGGCGGGATTTCCTTTTCTCAAAGTGTTTAAGCAAAGCTTTTAACGCTTCAAGAATGAACTTAAGCCATAAGGCTAGTTCGCTCATAAGTTCTCCTTTCTCAACTATCTACCTTGATTGCGCAAGGAATCTTCGGCGTCTGCCAAAGAAAGTTGAACCAATAGCCGCAGCAATTGGCGCATCTTGAAAGCGTTGAGATTGGAAACCGAACATCGGCGAAGTTAGTGCAAATCAAATTAGTTAAATGTTTCGATTTGTTTTGCTGTGTATGAGAATTTCTGTGAAGAGTTTTACTACACAAAGAAATTTCAAGTAACAGAAAGTAGTTCTGCAAATCGCATAAAAAACATTGCATAGCAATACTTTTATCTGTTACAAAGAACCCCTCAAGAAGTAATTCCTGAGGGGTTCTTTATGTTGGGCCTGGTTTTACCCAGAGTCGCCGTTACTGCGGTGACTCTGTCTTTTCTCGGGCCCGCCCCTAAACCCGCACCCTCTTCGCAAAGTCATCACAGAGATTCCTAAAGGTCAGC
>CAIXTG010000161.1 GCA_903922325.1 uncultured Actinomycetes bacterium | reverse complement strand
TGCTGAAATTTCCGGACGAATAACTTCGGCCATAAATCCAACGTGACCAATATTTATACCTAACAGTGGAATATTTCGTTCGCGAGTGAGTTCGGCCCCACGCAAAATTGTGCCATCGCCGCCCAGTACTACCGCGATCTCGACCTCTGGTAAATCATCAGCTGCGCAATTTGTGACACCACTTATCGAAACATCAGAGATCGTAAACAAATCGAAGTTCGCTTTTTGTAGCAACCCCGCAAGAACGGTTGCTGCTTCGACGGCTTCAGATCGCGAAGGATTAACAACTAAAACTGCGGCGCGCTTTTGACTCATTATTGCGGCCCAATCTCGATCGCGCGATCAAGTGCTGCTTCATCAATGGCAGGTGCACCACGACGTAACCATAAGAAATATTCCACATTGCCCGCAGGTCCTGGCAATGGACTTGCAGTAACCCCAAGAGTTCCGAGCCCGACATCGTAAGCCGACTCGGCAACTTCAATAACAGCTGCTTTGCGTAGCGCTGGATCACGCACTACCCCACCGGCACCAAGACGTTCGCGACCAACTTCAAATTGTGGCTTAACCATTAAGACATAATCTGCTTCAGGTTTTGAAACTGCGGCGAGCGCTGGCAGTACTAAAGTCAGCGAAATAAAGGATAAATCAGCCACCACGAGGTCGATTGGATCGCCAACTAGTTCGCCAGTTAAATGACGGATATTTGTGCGATCAAGAATCACGACCTTTGGGTTCTGTTGAATTTCCCACGCTAGTTGCCCGTATCCAACATCGGCTGCGACTACACAATCAGCACCGCGACGCAAAAGCACATCTGTGAAACCACCAGTGGACGCACCCGCATCTAAACAGCGTTTTCCCTCGACTTTAATATCTGTGAAGGTATCTAGGGCGCCGGCCAATTTATGTCCGCCTCGAGAAACAAAATCATCTCGATTGCCGGCAATAGTTATAGAAGTTTCGGCATCAACTTGGGTCGCTGGTTTTGTGGCCGGGATCCCGCCAACCAAAACTGAACGAGACTCAATCAGATCTGCAGCATGATCGCGTGAACGCGCTAGTTCGCGACGAACCAATTCTGCATCGAGTCTAGTTTTCATAAATGCGAAACTTTCCAGTTAGACCGTTAAGTCTTAGAGTCCATCAATCGAGGTTAGAGCTTGCTGCAATTTCTGAGCAAGGGCCTCATACCGTTGACCATGTTCTGAAACTTCTAGTGAATCAATCTCACTAAGTTCTAGCTTTACTTCGTCAACAATATTTACTTCGTGCTGATCCATTTACTTGCTCGCTTTCTTTACAGCGCTCTTCTTAACTGAAGATTTTTTCGTTGCTGACTTTTTTGCAACCGGCTTCTTTGCGGTGGCTTTCTTCGCAGTTGCCTTTTTGGGTGCAGCGCTTTTCTTAGCCGTAGCCTTCTTGGCAGATTTAGTAGCAACTGGCTTGCCACCTAATTTCGCAACTTCAGCGGCCAAAGCTTCGAACTCTGCTCGCTTTACAAAGCCCATGCGAAGTACTGTGGACTCGACTTCTTCTTCGATTTTCTGCTTAACAGCTTCGCCACTTTCGCGAACCCAGGCATTAACTGAATTTGCGATCTCAGCTGCTGACTTCTCATTTACGCTGACCTTATTAATGTAAGTGCGCAATGAATCGAATAGATCGTTAGCCATCTTCTTGCTCCTTTACTGCGGCAGCCGGCTAATGCCAGCAAACTCTTACCGCTAGCCTACCTTGCGAACTTTTAAGCGCAATTGGAGCGGACTGGGGGCAGAACTTAAAGTCGCGTTATTTCGCTGGCATCGATCTGCCAACGACTTGCTAGCCCTGTTGCACCTCGCCAGAAGCGGCGCTTTATCGAACCAGAAATCTCCACCCATTCCTCAGTCTTTAGCGAGCTGGCGCTACGCCGCAGTTTTGAACTCCAGGCGCTGATATCAATTGTGTCAAAGCCCAGTTCATCGCTTCGGGCAATCACAATCCGGAACTCGACCACTTTGTCGCCGCTAGGTAACTCTTTCTCAACGCCCATTGAGGAGACTCGGCCGCGCAATAAAACATCATTTAGCGCCAGCGTTGAGTCCAGCTCAACTGCAGCTTCTCTGGAAGCTTTCTTACTCAACTTCTCTTTTACCGTCATTTCATACTCCTTAATTGAACTC
>CAIXTG010000160.1 GCA_903922325.1 uncultured Actinomycetes bacterium | reverse complement strand
TAATTCCACAAAACGACTTGAGGCATAGTTATGAGTACGGTTACTAAAGATGTTGTGATAATTGGCGGTGGCCACAACGGTTTAGTAGCCGCAACTTATTTAGCTAAAGCCGGAAAATCCGTGGTAATTCTTGAAGCAAATGATGAAATCGGAGGCGCCACAGCAAGCGTCAGAGCTTTTCCTGAATTTGATGCTCGTTTGTCGCGATATTCATATTTAGTGGCTTTGTTACCTGATCAAATCGTTAGCGACTTGGGGCTTAATTTTGTTACCGTGCCTCGCACAGTTTCGTCATATACCCCTGATTTAAATGGGGCTGGACTTTATATTTCGCGCCAATGGGATCAAGCCACCGCCGATTCCTTCGCCTCGATTCCAGATGGTGAGGCAGACGCACAAGCTTGGCAGCAGTTCTATGGCGAAGTAGCAAAGTTTGCCGAACGTATCGCGCCTTATATGTTGCAACCGCTAAAAAGTCGTAGCGAACTCAAGGCGGCAATTGATTTGCCCGAGATTTGGGATTATTTAATTGAAGCGCCAATTGGCGAAATTATTAACTCTCGCTTCAAGAGTGATTTAGTTAAAGGTGTCGTCCTAACTGATGCCCTAATCGGAACCCATGTATCAGCCGATGACATGTTGGCCAATATTTGTTTTCTCTATCACTTGATTGGAAATGGCACTGGCGAATGGAAAGTTCCTAAAGGCGGCATGGGCGCTCTAGTTAAAGAGCTAGAACGAGTTGCTCGCGCCGCTGGGGTTGAGATCCGTACTAATTGCAAAGTCACTTCAATTGAAAGTAACGCAGATTCAGTTACCGCAATAATTGAAAATGGTGAAAAGTTTGTAGGCAGTCATTTGCTCTCAAATGCAGCTCCGCAAGTTCTAGCTAAGCTGCGCAACAAACCCAAGCCAGTAAGTTTGTCGGGTGCGCAATTTAAAATTAATATGCTGTTAAAGAAAATGCCTAGATTAAAGAGCGGTATGACGCCTGAATTAGCATTTGCCGGAACCTTCCATATCAGTGAGAAATTTTCCCAGCTCGAAACTTCTTACCAAGAGAGCAAAGCGGGAAAGCTGCCTGCTTGTTTCCCATCTGAAATGTATTGCCACACTTTGTCTGATCCCTCGATTTTAAGTCCTGAGTTACAAGCTGCTGGTTATCAAACTCTGACTCTCTTTGGCTTACACACACCAGCTGAACTTTTCGATGCTGATAATGAAGCGACTAAGGCCACAGCTTTAGCCGGTTTCATCGCTGAATTAGATAAGTATTTAGTTGATCCAGTCTCTGAAATCATCGCTCGCAATAGTGATGGTTCACCTTGTATAGAAGCCAAGACCCCATTGGATTTAGAGGAAGCAATTTCATTGCCGCGCGGAAATATTTTCCATAGTGATCTAACTTTCCCGTTCCGCGAAGATGGCGATAGCCGGCGTTGGGGCGTGGAAACTGATGATCCCCGAATCTTTATTTGTGGCGCAGGCGCACAACGAGGCGGGGGAGTAAGCGGAATCCCTGGCCATAATGCGGCAATGGCCGTTCTTGGAAAGTAAAAAAGTAATAGGCTTTCAGCTATGAGTTCTGATAAAAAGTTAAAGCCAGAAACACTCGCGATCAGTGCTGGCCGACCAGTTCCTGAGCCAGATGGCGAACTAAATACGCCAATTGCGTTGAACTCGACTTTTCATGCAGGTGGGCCAATTGGTTATGGTCGTTACGGAAACGAAACTTGGACAGCTTTAGAAAGTGCGATCAGCGCTCTCGAAGGTGGTCAGACTTTAGTTTTCGCTTCGGGCCAAGCTGCAGCAACTGCGATCTTTAATTTACTTCCAATCGGTGCTCCAGTTGTTCTTTCCGATGAAGGTTATCAAGGCATTGCTGCGTTGCTAAAGGGTTATCACGAAAGTGGTCGGCTAGAAGTCCGCTTTGTTGAAGCAACTAATACCGCTGCAGTTCTAGAG
>CAIXTG010000159.1 GCA_903922325.1 uncultured Actinomycetes bacterium | reverse complement strand
TATGGAAGGTGGCTACGTCTGGGCATGTAAGAACTACGACGGCGATGTTCAATCAGACACCGTTGCACAGGGTTACGGCTCACTTGGTTTGATGACATCAGTCTTGATGACACCAGATGGAAAGATTGTTGAATCCGAAGCTGCTCACGGCACAGTGACTCGTCACTACCGTGATCACCAAAAGGGTAAAGCAACTTCAACAAACCCAATTGCATCAATCTTTGCTTGGACACGTGGCTTAGCCCACCGTGCAAAGCTTGATAACAATGCCGAACTTGCAAAATTCTGCGACACTCTAGAACGAGTTTGCATCGAAACTGTTGAGCAAGGCAAGATGACAAAGGACTTGTCGCTCTTGATATCAAAGACTGCTCCTTACCAAACTACACAGGAGTTCTTGGCTTCAATTGATGAGAATCTAAAGAAGGCAATGGCTTAATAGTCAATAGTTTTAAGAAAAATCCCCGCCGAATAATCTCGGCGGGGATTTTTTTGTTAAAACCCATAATTCGGACATTTGATTTTTCTTTGAGGGTTACCCCTAAGGACTTTCCTAGGCAGCGCTAACTACTCAGGTCTACCTTCAATCTCAACTGATGCGCCTCTTTGCGCATCTAACCAAGGAGAAAAGATGCCTGATTTCATCGCTCCCGGCCAGCCCGGACGCAAAGTTGTTTATCAATCACGTTATGACCATTGGATAAATGGAAAATACGTTGCCCCAGATTCTGGGCAATACTTTGAAAATGTAACTCCAGTTACTGGAAAAGTATTCTGCGATGTAGCTCGTGGAAATGCGAAAGATATTGATAAGGCACTGGATGCAGCACATGCAGCAGCTCCGGCTTGGGGCAAGACGTCAGCGACCGAACGCGCAATTATTCTTAACAAAATTGCTGATCGCATGGAAGCAAATGTTGAAGCTATCGCAGTTGCTGAAACTTGGGAAAATGGAAAACCAATTCGCGAAGCACTTTATGTTGATATTCCGCTAGCGATTGATCACTTTCGTTACTTTGCTGCAGCAATTCGTGCACAAGAGGGCAGCGCTGGCGAGCTAGATCACGACACTGTTGCTTATCACTTCCACGAACCACTTGGTGTAGTCGGCCAAATCATTCCGTGGAACTTCCCAATTCTGATGGCGGTTTGGAAATTAGCGCCAGCTTTAGCTGCAGGAAACTGTGTAGTGCTAAAGCCAGCAGAACAAACGCCAGTTTCAATTCTTTTCTTAATGGATCTAATTAAAGATCTATTGCCAGATGGCGTAGTAAATATCGTTAACGGTTTCGGCGTTGAAGCAGGCAAACCCCTTGCATCTTCTCCTCGTATTGCCAAGATCGCCTTTACCGGTGAAACCTCAACCGGTCGATTGATCATGCAATATGCATCTGAAAACATAATTCCGGTCACGCTTGAATTAGGTGGCAAGAGCCCAAATATCTTCTTCAACGATGTGGCTGCTGAAGATGATGCTTTCTATGACAAAGCGCTCGAAGGATTCGCAATGTTCGCTGTTAATCAGGGCGAAGTTTGCACCTGTCCTTCGCGCGGCTTAATCGAAGCGAAAATCTATGACAAGTTCTTGGGCGATGCCACTGCTCGTACCAACGCAATCAAAATGGGACATCCGTTAGATCTTTCAACCATGATGGGCGCTCAAGCGAGCACTGATCAACTTGAAAAGATCTTGTCCTATCTAGATATCGGAAAGAAAGAAGGCGCAAAAGTAATCACAGGTGGCGAACGCGTTGATCTAGGTGGCGAACTAAGTGGTGGCTATTACGTAGCACCAACTATTTTCGAAGGTAATAACAAGATGCGAATTTTCCAAGAAGAGATTTTTGGTCCAGTGGTATCTGTTACTAAATTCGATGGTTTTGATCAAGCCATGGAAATTGCAAATGACACTTTGTACGGCTTAGGTGCAGGTGTCTGGTCACGTAATGTCAATACTGCTTATCGTGCGGGTCGCGAGATAAAAGCTGGTCGCGTTTGGACTAACTGCTATCACGCTTACCCAGCAGGAGCGGCATTTGGTGGCTACAAGTCATCAGGTATTGGTCGCGAAAATCATAAAATGATGCTCGATCATTACCAACAGACCAAGAACTTGTTAGTCTCGTACTCACCGAACAAACTTGGTTTCTTTTAAACCGCTCACCAAAAAGGCTAGGAGTACGAATGGCGCTGCCGTCGCGAGTGGATTTAACACCTGCGGCGGCAGAGCTATTGGTAAAGCTTTCCAAAATAAATGGTCCACTGATGTTTCATCAATCTGGTGGCTGTTGTGATGGTTCATCGCCGATGTGTTATTTAAAGGGTGAATTTAAAGTTGGCGGCGCTGATGTACTAATCGGTGAATTAAAGATTGCTGAACTAGCTGAAGTAATTCAAGTTTGGATTTCAGCTGAACAATTTGAGTACTGGAAACATACACACTTAACAATTGATGTTGTAGTTGGTCGCGGTGGGGGATTCTCATTGGAAAGCCCCGAAGGCAAGCGCTTCTTAATCCGTTCCCGATTGTTTACTGATCAAGAATGGGCGCTGCTTGAGAATTCACCGGTTTTAACTGGCGCCGAATAAGAGCAGTAAAAAACCCCGCCGATTGATACCGGCGGGGTTTTTAATTTAAAACGTATTAGATGCGCTCACCAGTTGTTGCATTGAATAGGTGAACTGCAGCTGGGTTAGCAGTAACAGTGATTGTCTGTCCTGGCTTTGGTGGATTCTTTGGATCCCAACGCACAATAACTTGAGCGCCTTCTTCAGTTACGTTTGCAAACTTCACTGAAGAATCTACTGGAGTTCCGTATACGAATGCATCGGCGCCAAGTTCTTCTACAACTTCAACTAGAACATCGAAGCCAGTAGATGAAGGTGTGAATCCTTCTGGGCGAATACCAACTGTGATTGTTGCACCAGCACTTGCTGGTACCGCAAGACTTAATCCGCCAAGCTTTGCTTGCCCACCTGATACAGGTGCATTTAGCAAGTTCATTGCAGGAGAACCAATGAACCCAGCAACGAAAGCATTTGCTGGGTTGTCGTAAAGATTACGTGGGGTATCTACTTGTTGCAGGAAACCATCTTTTAGAACTGCTACGCGATCACCCATGGTCATAGCTTCAACCTGGTCGTGAGTTACATAAACAGTTGTGATTCCAAGACGACGCTGAAGAGCTGCGATCTGAGTACGTGTAGCTACACGCAACTTGGCATCAAGGTTTGAAAGTGGTTCATCCATTAAGAAAACTTGTGGTTCGCGAACAATCGCACGACCCATAGCAACGCGCTGACGTTGTCCGCCAGAAAGTGCCATTGGCTTGCGATCTAGGTAAGGCTCGAGGTCG
>CAIXTG010000158.1 GCA_903922325.1 uncultured Actinomycetes bacterium | reverse complement strand
TTGTCTTGGTGCCGGCAACGCCGCCCTTAACTACGATCGCCCACTTCTTGGCATTTGGCAGTGACACAACTGTGGCACCTGGATTTGGATTATGAATAACCACGATCGTGCTCGCCTTATCTTTAACGGCCTTACCGTTTAGTGAATACGCGATTACATCGTTAGTGGTCTTAAGGAACTTCAGGTTGGCCTTAACTTGCGCAGTTGTAGTCATGCGGAAAGCTGGGTGAGCAGCGCGCAGTGCAAATAACCCTTGGTAATACTTGGTTGTGGCCACGTATTTCACCTTGGTTGACCACTTCAAAGAGTTAGTGGCGTCATCTGCGTTATAGCTGTTCTCATTGCCATTCTTTGAGCGCAAGAACTCTTGGCCCGCCTGCAAGAACGGCACACCTTGTGACAAGAACGCAACAGATGATGCGAACTGGCTTAGTTGTGCAACGCCGGCAGGTGAAATTCCTTTAACGCTGGCAGTTAGTTTGTCGGCTAAAGACAAGTTGTCATGGGATTCAACATAGTTAACAGATTGTCCTGGCGCAGTTGTGGTCCACTTAGTTAAGAATGCTGCGCTGTAGTCAGTGTTTCCGACAATGCCAGCAGTGATGTCTGACGCGGCACTGATCTTGCCAGTCGCCCAACCAGTGTCAGTTGAATTAAACACTGAACCCTTTAAGCCATCACGGATCTGATCATTAAAGTGCGCAACATTATTTAACTTGGCAATGTTTACTTGATTAGCTTTTTGATCATCCGGCAGAGTTCCCATGTTCCAGCCTTCACCGATCACGATAATGGTTGGATCAATAACTTTAAGAGCTGCAGTTACTTCGTTAATGGTTTGAATATCCATCAAGCCCATTAAGTCGAAACGGAAACCATCGAGGTTATATTCACTGGCCCAGTACTTGACTGAGTCAACAATAAACTTGCGAACCATTGGGCGCTCTGATGCAACGTCGTTTCCGCATCCGCTGCCATTAGTTAGCGAACCGGTTTCATCAGTGCGGAACCAGTAGCCCGGCACGATTGACTCTTGGCTAAATGCACCTGCGTTATAAACGTGGTTGTAAACAACATCCATGTTCACGCGCAACTTCTGGTCATGCATCGCTTGAATTGCTTGCTTAAGTTCTGTGATGCGAGCAGTTGGCTTAGTTGGGTCAGAGCTATATGAACCTTCTGGAACGTTGTAGTTCATTGGGTCATAGCCCCAGTTAAATGTTGGATTAGCTTCATCAACTGATGCGTAATCAAAGATCGGCAGCAACTCAACGTGAGTAACGCCTAGGTCCTTAATTGCTGAAATACCAGTCTTTTGGCCGTTATTTGAGGTGTTTACGTTGGTAAAGGCTAGGTACTTACCCTTGTGAGCGGCAGGAATTCCACTTGATGCATCGATTGAGAAATCGCGCACGTGAAGTTCATAGATAACGGCATCGACAGCCTTGCCGCTAAATGCTGGCTTAGTTTTCTTCCAGCCAGCAGGGTTAGTCTTGGCAAGATCAACAACAACTCCGCGCGCACCATTTAGCGTGGTGGCACGAACATACGGGTCAACGGCTTCGTTAGTAACACCATCGACAGTGACGCGATAGTTATAAATTAAACCTTCTTTGTCGCCCGAGACCTTGGCAACCCAAGTTCCGTTGACATCGGCAGTCATTTCAGTTTCAACACCATCGGCAAGTGCGCTATCGGCCTTTGCATAGGTAACAACTTTTACGGCGGTGGCTGTTGGTGCCCACACACGCATTTTGGTTTCGGTCTTTGTGTATGTGTTACCAAGATCGTTGCCGGTGTATGTGTATTTCGCTGCGAATTCTGGAGAGTCATAAAGTTTCGCTTGCTTACTTCCGGTTGGCACAGCTACTTCGCCAGTTGGCTTCTCGTAGTAAATAACTGGGTCAGCTTGGCGTAACCAAATTTCAGTTTTGCCATCAGCGCCAAACTTTGTGATGAAGCGATCGGCAGTTACATCCTTAGCTGCCCATTCACCTTTACGAACAATGATTCCAACGTTTTCATATTTGTCCATGTTGTTAATTTCAACAGTTACAACTTTTCCGAAATCATCATCGCCGGTGAACTTAACGCCATCCTTATTAACTTCGGCATCAGTTCCGGTGCCTAAGTTGCGCCATAACCATAAGTTCCAAGTGTCATAGTCAGCGCCAGGGCGTTGATAGTGAACAGTTAGCGTGACGGTGGCTGGATTAGCTGCGGTTGCAATTGCAGGCAGACCAACGGCTGCCATAACTGCGATCGCAACGAGTGCGAATGCGCGGCGTGATGCGCTTAGGCGGGCTGGGGCGGATGGGTGGATAAGCGTTGAATTTCTCATGGGGTAAAAATAGCCAGCAGCGCGCGCAATAGATATGTAAGCGGGGCTGAAAGGGCGTAGGTGGGTAACGGGAAGTTAACGATTGCTTGCGCGGGGTTACAGGCGGTGGGATTGGGGGCGTAGCCGGGTTTTGGCCTTCCTGGGTATTGGCCTTTACGGCTTAAAGTGATCGAGAATTCCGTAGAAATGATCAAACCCATACTTGGTAGGGGTTCTAAACCTGACTTGTTCGCGTGAGATACGTGGGAATCTTGGTTTTTCAAAACCTCAGGATTACCCTAGGCACATGAATTTCGCCTCAGCTACCCTGCTTCGTTCACGCAAATCACTGATCTTGGCCACATTTACGCTGGCTGCAGTTTTGATTGCTAACTTCTTCCTTGCACCTAGCAAGGCAGAGGCGGCAACTCAAGCCGTTACTTATTACATCAACGGTGATTGCTCTGATTACTACGACGAAGAGGGCGAGTATGCAATCTTTGAAGAAGAAGAGGATTGGACTTGCTACGTAAGTGTAAAAGTTAAGCCACTTACCCCTAAGCGCAAAGTGATTTTGCAGTATTGGGATAAGAAGTGGAAAGAAGAAGATTCTGTAACAACTTCTTCAAAGGGAAGTGCGAATCTATTCTTCGATTCATATTGCAACTCCGGTGAATTCTGCGATGGAACATGGAAATTCCGCGTTCTAGTCCCGGCAGCAAGTGGTCAGAAAGCAACTAATTCATCTAGCTTTAACATTTCGTTCTACCCGTTAGCAGTTGACGACTACAACGAGGATTACTCAGGTAATTAAAAAGTTATGAAAATGGCCGCGCAGAAATGTGCGGCCATTTTTATTTTGTTTGAAACTTGTCGATTTGTTATTCACTCTCAACGTAGTTACTAAAAGTAGTTTTACGAAACACAAAGTAGTTTTTCGAAACGCACAACTAACTTTGCAAACTATTGCGCGGTTGTTCTAATCCGTGATAGAAAGAACCCCTCGAGATTAAAATCCCGAGGGGTTCTTGTGTTGGGCTCCAGTTTTACCCAGAGTCGCCGTTACTGCGGCGACTTTGGCCTTTTCTCGACAAGTACTCGAAAATAGACTTAATCAAAGTCACCGCAATTTGGGTCCAGTTTGTACTTGGATCCATTGGCATCACCTCCTTTCATCTATAGAGGTAGGAAATACTCGACAGATGAAAGTCCACCGATTACTCGGTAGCACTTAGGGGTCACAACACATTGCGGAACTTATGTTCTTCAGCTGCAATAGAAATTGCCACGGCTAATTCGTGTGCATAAGTTCTAAATAGGTTTTCTCGCTTAAGAAATTTAGAAACGAATCCAGTCCGTCCACAGAGTTTTCGATGAGCCAAAAAGCAATATGAATTGCTAACTATCTTCGCTACATGTCTGAGACCGAAATCGATGCGACCAATGTATTTGGGCCACTTGCGGCCTTCATAGCAGACCCAACTATCGAAGAGGTCTGGATTAATTCACCAGAGCGAATATTTGTGGCACGCGGTGGGCGCTCAGAACTAACTATGTTGCTACTCAGCGCCGAACAAGTGCGCAATCTGGTCGAGCGGTTATTGCTCTGGAGTGGGCGCCGGCTAGACCTTTCAGTACCGTTTGTCGATGCGCGGTTGCCCGATGGTTCGCGTTTACATGTCGCGATTCCCGAGATTACTCCGCAACATTGGGCGGTTAATATCCGCAAACATTTACTGCAGAAAATCTCGCTTGCTCAATTAGCCGAGCGCGATGTCATGACTTTCGAGATGGCCGAATTGCTGCGGCAAAGCGTTGCTGCCGGTATCAATATTTTAGTAAGTGGTGGGACCCAAGCTGGCAAGACCACGATGCTAAACGCACTGGTTTCGGCGATTCCAGTTGCAGAGCGAGTGATCACGATCGAAGAAGTATTTGAATTAGCGCCACAATTGCCTGATGTAATTGCGATGCAAACTCGTAGTGCAAATCTGCAAGGCGAAGGTGAAATCTCTTTACGTCGCTTAATCAAAGAGTCTTTGCGTATGCGACCATCTCGCATCGTGGTTGGTGAGGTTAGAGAGTCCGAAGCACTTGATTTATTAATTGCTCTAAATTCTGGCTTACCCGGAATGGGAACTTTGCACGCGAACTCAGCGCGCGATGCGATTGCCAAATTACAGATCTTGCCCTTACTTGCTGGTGAGAATATTTCTCATCGCTTTATCGCCCCCACTATTGCCAGCTCAATTGATCTAATCGTGCACGTGACTCTTGATCGCTACGGGGTCCGCCGGGTTAGTGAAATAGCTGCCGTAACGGGTCGCGTTGAGAATCTAAATCCCGAAGTTGATTCGCTCTACACCTGGCATAGCGAAACTGGCAGTTATGTGCGCGGACTAGGTTCATTGCCGCATCCGGAAAAGTTTGCTGCTCTGACGAATGACTCGGCTATTTCGAAAAAGGAATTTGTAGAACCAGGGAAAAAATTGGTGCGCCGATGAACTCGAGACTGGCTACCGGATCGTTGAATAAACAGGTCAGAAACCCTTCAAATCAGCTGATTTCACAATCTCCTAAACGGTTAGCAATGATCTCGCCAAAGTGGCGCCAGATGGCCATTTCAGCTGTCTCAGGGCTTGGGGTTGGCTTTGCAATCACAATCTTGAGTTCCTCCAGCTCTATTGCACTGGCTTTTGCGACCATGGCTTCAGCAATCACATTTACTTTTCTATTATCTTCGGCCAAGCGCCGTGAAACCAAGTTCGAATTGCTGTGGCCCGATGTGATTGATCATCTAATCACCGGAATTCAATCAGGAATGTCCTTAGTTGAAGCACTCTCACAATTAGCCGATCGTGGACCACGTGAATTGGCACCGTATTTTGCCGAGTTCAATCGGCAGGTTCGCAAAGATGGTGATTTTACATCCGCTATCGCTTGGCTCCAGAAACAGTTCTCACACTATGCCAGCGATCAAATCTTCGAAGCGATAATTCTTTCGCGATCACTCGGCGGAACTCATCTTTTACAAATATTGCGAATGGTCGGAGATTTTATTCGGCAAGACTTAGCACTTCGTAAAGAGATCGAAGTTAAGCACGGCTGGATTAAAAACTCTGCGCATCTGTCTGCTGCCGCTCCATGGTTACTTCTCTTGTTGCTTTCAACTCAACCAGCAACAGCGGCTGCATATGCGACAAGTACTGGAGCTGTAATTCTAATTGCCGGAATTTTTATGACCGTCGTTGCATATCTTTGGATGAATAAATTAGGCGCTCTGCCCAAACCGCCTCGCGTTTTTGGAGTCTCTCAATGAGTTCATCTAACGGACTACTGATGTCAAGCACAGAAGTTTTCAATTACGGTGTTTCTAAGTGAACGCGCTTTTTCTCTCAACTGCATTTGCAGTAATGGCTGCTTACTTAATCGTGGCTTCTGATCGAGGCGATGAAGCAAAAGCGTTGAAGCTGAGCAAAGTTAAATATCGTAAGTTCGCAGCGAATATCGATGATCGCAGTAAATTGCGCGATCGCTTGCTTGAGCTAAATCGCACTGGGCCGCATGAATACCTGGAGTTTCGCAGTAGCCAGATTGCTACCGCTTTTCTAACCTTTGCCGTGTTCGCACTGTTGATTTGGGCTAAAAGCGCCTCATTTGCGGGGGCTTTGGTTATGGGCGCCGTGGCCGGCTATTTCGCCTTTGTTTTAATCGATCGCAATTTAACGAAGGCCGTTATAAAACGGCGGGCACAAATGGATGCCGAATTTCCCGCCCTCATTGAGATGTTGACGTTATCTATATCGGCAGGTCAAACCCCGTTAAACGCGATGGCCACGATTGCTGCGCGCTCAGAATGTGAGTTGGCGGCGGAATTTGCCGTAGTCACCAAAGATGTCATTGCTGGCGCTCCATTTCATATCGCACTCGATGCGATGGGCAGACGAATCAAATCGGTAACTATTCGTAGATTCATCGATGCCATGATCACGGCGATGTTGCGTGGTGCACCGATTGTTGAAGTGTTACAACGTCACGCGCAGGAATCTCGAACTGCGCATCGTAATCAAATTTTGGCCGCCGCTGGCAAAGCCGAGATATCAATGATGATTCCAGTGGTCTTTCTGATCTTGCCAGTCTCGATGCTCTTTGCGCTTTGGCCATCGCTATCAAATCTAAATGGCTTTATGTAGTTGTTCTAATCCTTCGCTGAAGGAACTAAACGCTAGCCCGTCACAAAAGCTAAGAACTAACCCATCACAAAAGCAACAAAATACTAATCAGCCAGATCCAAACAAATAGAAAGAGGAAATATGGAAAGCATGAACGAAGTAAATGAGACCACTTGCGTCAAGAACACTGAAAATAAAACTCCTGCCATCAAGAAAACCGAAACTACTACAGTCGAGAAAACTGAAGTAGAAGAAAGCCCAAAGGAATTTGTAGCTATGAGAATCTTAAGTAGCGCTGAATCCGCGATGACCAAGGCAGCGATTGCAGCAGGTCGCAGAATTAATCGCTTACGCAACTTTGATCTGGTAGCTAAAGTTAAAGATGAGCGCGGAGATGTGCCCGGATGGGTATTGGTTGTGCTGATGACAACTGGGCTCGTTACCGCTATCTGGACAATCGCTGCACCTCGTCTAACAACTATCTTGAAGAATTCACTCGACGCTATGAACGGTATTCGGTAATGGTTTTATCCCTCCTTTCAGGGTTGCCCCCTAAACCACGGGGTAAACGTTGGCTGCGAAGTGCGTGGCGGCGACACTTCGTGGAGAAACGGCAACGTCATTTGTTAAAAAGTCGACGTAAACGCGATCTATCCAATTTCGCGAAAACATTGCGCAACGAGCGAGGTAGCGTTGAAAGCGCTCTAGTTGTTATTCCATTAATGACCTTGTTCTTGATCTCGTTTCAATTGGTACTTTCAATTAGTAGCCGCAATATTGAAACTAGTTACGCCCAAAGCGCTGCAACACATAATTCGATTACCGGTCGCTTTGACCAAGGCGATGTAATCATTGATCTCAACTCACCTGATGCTTTCAATAAGTTGCGAGCTGTGGTTACAACACATAATCGAGCGTTGCCAAACCTAGTTCCACATTTAGGGAGCCAGGAACACGCTGTAGAGGTGCATGGATTCTCAATACTAGAAAACCAGGGCTAGTGATGTTTAAGTCAAGTAAAAAACTGAGATTTAAAAGTGTCTTACTACGAAAACTAAAGAATGAAAGCGGAAGTGCGGTTGTCGAGTTTGTTGCACTCGCGCTACCGCTCTTTGTCCCAGTGATTATTTTCCTCTCGCAGTTTGCAGGACTGAGTAACGATGAATTCATAGTGCGCACTTTGGCTCGCGAATCTGTACGGGCCTATATCCTTAGCGCTAAT
Organism: uncultured Actinomycetes bacterium; assembly: GCA_903922325.1. Lineage (GTDB taxonomy): Bacteria > Actinomycetota > Actinomycetes > Nanopelagicales > Nanopelagicaceae > Planktophila. The sequence goes on along the minus strand of CAIXTG010000158.1, from coordinate 6,630 downwards.
GACTTGAGCGCAACGTTAAATGCTCGAAACACAATGAAAACAGGGGCTCGCGAGTTAGGTCTAAAAGAGGAACGAATCAAAGATTTAAATTTCACGGTCGATTGCGCGGGGCTACTTTGTATAACCCCAGACAATAAAGTCGAGATTACAATTACGTTGCGCAGCCAAGACGGTAAGCGCGTAAGTACCGCAACAGCTCGGGAAACAGTTTCACCTTGGGTTTAAAGCAGATATCAAGGCGACTTAAGGGCGAAGATGGATCAATCTCAGTCTTAGTCTTTGGTTTATTTGCAGTCGTACTCCTATCTGGTGTTGTGCTTACCGACATTTCAGCTGTGATCGTCGCTCAACGTTCCTTGGTGCAAGCAACTGAATCGGCTGCTCAGAGTGCGGCTCACGCGCTGGATTTAGATACCTATTATCAAGGTAAGCATTCGGCTCTATCATTTTTAGTTAGTGATGCGAGCCCGGTAATTCCAATTGATTGCAAGGCAGCAAGTAGTCGAGCCAGTGAAACATTGGCCGATATCGCAAATACCGCAAACCAAAATTACGGTGGTACTAGTTATCAATTCGGCGGCTCTAACCGCCAATTAGTGCGCCGCGAATTAAGCAATGTGCATATTAGTGAATTCCAATGTTATGGCACTGAAGTTTTGATAACTGCATCGGCAAAAGCTTGGCTACCGATTTCACTTTCACTCTTCTCCTTTGAAAGTGTTGATCTTTCGGCATCGGCTGGAACAACTAGCGTGAAAAAGCGCGTTCTCTCAATATTCGGCATCAACTTTTAGATTGTTGGCATCAACCGGTAGATAGTCCTCATCAACTTTTAGATTGTTGGCATCAACCGGTTGGTATTAGGCATCAACTTTTAGCCACGTTAATAATGGGTTTGAGCGTCCACTAGACTTAGGCCCATGGCCGCGCGTGAATACGATCTAGAGATTGCTGCAATCGATGCAACTCTGGTCTCAATTGAGAAGGTATTAGACCTTCCGAAGCTACGTGCTGCCGCAATTGATTTAGAAGCTCAAGCGGGGGTTCCTGATTTGTGGGATGACCCAGAGAATGCGCAGAAGATAACGAGCCGTTTATCCCGCGTGCAGTCGACGATTGGCCGCCTAGAAGGACTGCGCCGTCGCGTTGAAGATATGCCGATTTTGCTAGAGCTTGCTAATGCCGAAAGCGATGAGAGCGCATTAGCTGATGCTGGTGCTGAACTAGATTCAGTTAAGAAAGCGATCAGCGAACTTGAAGTTCAAACGCTGCTTAATGGTGAGTATGACGAGCGCGATGCGCTGGTAACAATTCGATCTGAAGCTGGCGGAGTTGAAGCTGCGGACTGGGCTGAAATGTTGATGCGTATGTACTTACGTTACTGCGAGCGCCATAATTTAAAAGTCGATGTTCTTGAAACTTCATACGCCGAAGAAGCTGGAATTAAATCAACTACGTTTCGGGTTTCTTCACCATATGCATATGGAACTTTGTCGGTTGAACAAGGAACACATCGCTTAGTTCGTATTTCGCCATTTGATAGTCAGTCACGACGACATACTTCATTTGCTGGTGTTGAAATTGTTCCGGTCGTTGAGCAAAGTGATGCAATTGAAATTGATGAAAAAGAAATTCGAGTTGATGTTTATCGTTCCTCTGGCCCTGGTGGTCAAGGTGTTAACACCACTGACTCAGCGGTTCGATTGACACATATTCCAACTGGCATTGTGGTTTCGTGTCAGAACGAACGTTCGCAAATTCAGAACAAAGCAACCGCAATGGCAGTATTGCAATCGAAGTTACTTGAGCGACGCCGCCAAGAAGAGCAGGCGAAAATCAATGCGCTAAAGGGCGATAATTCAGGCTCTTGGGGCAACCAAATGCGCTCTTATGTTTTGGCTCCGTATCAAATGGTTAAGGATTTACGCACTGACTATGAAACCGGAAATACCAGTGCCGTATTAAATGGCGAAATCGATGAATTTATCGAAGCTGGAATTCGCTGGCGTCGCAGCAGTTAATAAACGTCAAACGAAGCAGATTTATCGGCTAACCCGCCTGTATCAATTTTGGTAGATGTTCTAGAAAACAATAAATAGTTGATTAATGCTGGAGAGATTTGCGAACCATTTCCTCGCTAATTCCCGATTCTCAGCGTGATTTCACAGTCAAAAAGCGCGTTAGAGAGCCCGATTTGTGCGGCTTTTACCTAAACTAAGACAGTTAAGGCAGGCGCGCGCACGATGTGTGCCAGCTCAAGAGAAGTGTTCGTCGAATGCAGGGAGTTGAAATTGATTCGCTTAGAGAAGGTCAGCAAGACCTATCCAGGAATGGATCGAGCGGCGCTAGAAAACGTTGACCTTGAAATCACCAAGGGCGAGTTCGTTTTCTTGGTCGGTCTTTCTGGTTCTGGTAAATCAACATTCTTGCGTTTGATTCTGCGCGAAGAGCGCCCTTCAACTGGCACGATTCATGTGGCTGGCAAAGATTTAAATACTCTGGCAAACCATAAGGTGCCAGAACTTCGTCGTCAGGTCGGAACGGTTTTCCAAGACTTCCGCTTGCTACCAAATAAAACTATTGCCGAGAACGTTGCGTTCACATTGCACGTACTTGGTTATTCGCAGAAAGAAATCAACCGCGAAGTTCCTGAAGTTCTAGAACTTGTCGGCCTAGAAGATAAAGCTGATCGCAAGCCAAATGAGATTTCAGGTGGCGAGCAACAGCGCGTTGCAATTGCGCGTGCATATGTCAGCCGCCCATTGATTTTGATTGCCGATGAACCAACTGGAAACCTTGATCCAAATACCAGCGTGGGCATCATGAAATTACTTGATCGCATTAATCGCGAAGGCACTACTGTTTTGATGGCAACACACGATTCTGGAATTGTTGATCAGATGCGCAAGCGAGTTATCGAACTCGAAGGCGGCCATGTAATTCGCGATCAGGTTCGCGGCGTTTACGGATACACGGGTTGATGATGATTCGCAACGTACTTGCACAGGAGATTAATCACTCAACTTTCGGACATAAGGGATAGGGGCAGATCAATGCGCGCTAAGTTTTTAATGAGCGAAGTCGGCATCGGCCTGCGCCGAAATCTGACCATGACCTTTGCCGTAGTTGTGACAGTTGCGATCTCGCTATCACTGCTGGGAATCGGACTTCTCTCTAACGCCCAAGTCGGCGCTATGAAGGACTATTGGTATGACAAGATCGAAGTTTCGGTATTTCTCTGCGGGCCTTTAAGTGAAACTCCATCATGTTCTGGTGGCGTTGTAACCACTGATCAACGACTGCAGATTCAGAAAGATCTCGAAGAGCTCAGCGTTGTCGATAGCGTTTACTACGAGTCGCAATCAGAGGCATTTATGCGTTTCCAAGAGCGATTCAAAGAATCTGCAATTGCCCAGAATGTTTCCTCAGATCAATTGCCAGAATCTTTCCGCGTGAAACTAAAGGATCCAACGCAGTTCGCAGTAGTAGTTAGCGCGTTTTCAGGGCGCCCCGGCGTTGATGTGGTTCAAGATCAACGCTCGATTTTGGAAAAGTTCTTCCAGTTGTTATCAGTGCTCCGAAACGGTGCGCTATTAGTTGGTTTAGCTTCGGTATTAACTGCCGCCCTTTTGATTAGTAATACATTGCGCATCGCAGCCTTTAACCGGCGCCGCGAAACTGGTGTGATGAAACTTGTTGGCGCATCATCTTGGTCAATTCAGTTGCCATTCTTGCTCGAAGGTATCTTCTCAGCCTTTGTTGGTTGGGGATTAGCAACTGGTTTATTAGCAGCACTCAAGAGTGTGATTGATAGCAAAGTCGCGCCTCTACTTACATTCACGAAATTCTTTGGCTGGAACGAAGTCTGGATCGCATCTGGTTGGTTATTGCTAACTGGTATTGGCGTTTCAACTATCGCTTCGCTGGTAACACTTCGTCGCTACCTCAAGGTCTAACGCCAAATATCGGCGGTGCATCGTGGTGAATACGGAAGAGTTATGTTACTTGTCGGCAGACTCTGAATTATCTGTCCTCATCCCTAAAACAAAAAGTATGTATTTAAGCGGTGCATCGTGGTGAAAGAAGTTGGCAAGAAGTTAATTGCGCAAAATAAAAAAGCGCGTCACGATTATTCAATCGAAGAAGTTTTCGAGTGTGGATTAGTTTTAACGGGCACAGAAGTTAAATCACTTCGTGCTGGCCGTGCTTCATTAGTTGATGGTTTTGCCATGATCGAAGATGGCGAGCTTTGGTTACATGGCGTGCATATTCCTGAATACACCGAAGGCACATGGACTAACCACACTCCACGGCGAAATCGCAAAATGCTCGTGCATAAAGATGAGATCAAACGTCTGCATGCAAAGGTGAAAACGGGTGGACTCACATTGGTTCCACTTTCGCTTTATTTCAAAGATGGAAAGGCAAAGATTGAATTAGCTGTTGCGCGCGGAAAGAAAGCGCACGACAAGCGCGAAGCCCTGATGGAGCAACAAGCAGGTCGTGAAATTGAGCGCGAAATATCGCGTCGCAATAGCGGCAAGAGTGGGCGCTCAAGCAAATACGACGATTAGTTGTAGCCGTTATTTATTTGGCTTACTGAGGTTTCCAAGTTCGCTTGCCGATCAAAGCTTCGAAAATGGAGATGAAGCACTTTTTCTACGCTTGATCAGACGTCACTTCACCGATAACTCCGTTTAACTTCAAAAACGCTAACTTCTAAGCGTAAAAATCGCTGGATTAGATTCCTGTCGCACATCTGCCTTACACTTAAGCCATCAAGTGTTGGTTTGTTGGCGGAAATATTTTCCGCTAATAATCGACCCCTGATAAAACAATTAAATAGCGAAGCAATATAGCTTCCACACCCTTGGGGGTGAACGGTCTCGACTTTGGATGTTGGGATAGGGGAAGCGGGCCGAGGAAGCCAGGATGATCTCGTAAACCAATAACCTGTGCAAAAAATCAAGCGCCAGTACAACTGCCGCTGATTACACCCTAGCTGCCTAAGCTAGCTCTGTAATCCGTTAGCCCAGCGCTCCGCCTTCGGACTGGGATCTAACGCCGACAGAAGGCTTTTCATGAAGTTGGCTTTGCGAACGACTTCGGAGAACAGTTTCGCAAATGAGTTTGTCGGATACTTGTGTGTAAGAGATCCGGAACTGAGAAAACGATAAGCGCACTACGCCCGTAGAAGCCCTATGTCAGTACCGAAGGACCCGGGTTCGATTCCCGGCACCTCCACTTAGAGTTAAAAACATGAACGAGGCGTATACAAGTGTTTACATTTGTATATAGCCGAGCGAGGCGTGGTGGTTTAGCTCTTTAGCGCAAACCTCCACCAAGCTTTATTTAGTGCAGCAGAAATAACAGAAATAATCTAGTGCTGTCCACCCGGACCATTACGGCGGTCAGTTCCGCCACCAAATTTTTTAAATCCAAAACCATTTGGAAAATACTCGCGCTTTACGGCAAAGAATGCAGTTAGTGAACCAAAGGTTGCCATAAGTGTTGTGGCTAAAGTTGAACCGGCAATAAATAGATTAAATGAAACGAAACTTCCGATTAAAGATAGAAATGTCACAAAGATTCGGCGAATTAATCGAGCAGGATTACTCGTACTTTCACGATTTAACGCTGGTAACCAAGTAAGAAATAGAGCAATTGGACCGCTAAATGTCGAGATAACAAGGATTATTGCGACAAGAATTACCAGTGATTCCATGGTTAAAGGCTAACCCAACAAGTTGCCAAGCGCATCAAATAGTTATCCAAGAATCTGAAGTTGCTGCAAATAAATCCATATCTATTTGGTTTCCATCAGCGCGCGTGACTCGAGATTTCATTAGTCCCTCATGAGCGTAACCAGCGCCCAGCAGCACTTTCTTTGAAGCTTCATTGTCGCTATCAACTATGCCGGCAAGGCGACGAAGTCCTAGAGTTTCGAAGGCATAGTTAGTAACCATCTTGCTACCAATTGAGCCAAAGCCATGACCACGCACATCTTTGTTTAACCAGTAGCCAATTTCACCGATGTGGTTGCTTTCTTCAATCGCATGAATTGAAAACGGTCCGATAAAGGTTTCACCATTTATCTTCAAGGCATCTTGGCTGACATCTTTAGCAACAGTCAATATCCATTGAATTGCCTTACGCTCCTCAAAGAGTTGCGGCGCTCTTGTACGGACAAAAGATTGAGCCAACTCTATGGAATATGGCGAAGGCACTGTTGTGAAACGTGGAATAAGCGGGTCTTGGCAGGATTGATAAATCGCATCGATGTGTGCTTCGGACAACGGGCGCAGGGTGAATTGCCCGTGCTGAATTGTCGGAACTTCGTTTGGCCACCAAATCATGTGCTTAAGGTAGTGGAGTTCTCTTTGATCTGGCCCACCAATTATGAGCAAATTATTGCCTCGCTCTAGTTTTGATCTAATCCAATCCTGTTGAATTGATCCAAATGTGAAATTCAGTACTAAACCGCATCAAGTACTGGACGAGCGGGCACTTTACCTAGATCGGTAGCTGCTAAACCGCATCAAGTACTGGGCGAGCGGGCACGAAGTATCGGTGACCGTCGGGGGATTCCCAATTGCAGGAGCCATCTTCATTACTGGTCAGCTTCCAACC
>CAIXTG010000157.1 GCA_903922325.1 uncultured Actinomycetes bacterium | reverse complement strand
TCCACCAGTATTCAAACAATTTAGTCATGGTTACCCACTCGGTAGGCGATATCTCTATACCTCTAGCGCCTTGAGAATCTTCACCTTCTTGCGGTCCAGTATTAAACCCAAGCGATTGCTTGATAGCGTAATCAAAGAAATACTCAAAGTTCTCTTCATTACCCCAGTTACAACCAAAGCTTTCACTTATGAAATCTTTCCAAGATCTAAGTTCCCAATCGAGTAGATCACCTATTCTTAAATTATTCTCTATCGCAGTCCGCTCAAGGCTCACGATAAACAAATGCGCAAACTCTTTTACTAGAGTTTCGTTGTCATCCCACCACGAAATTCCAGCGACGGCCATCTCTTCTGTAATTCCTTCTTCCCCAAGCTCGCCATCTTCGATTTGTTCATAAAGAACGTCTTCCCTCTCAGCGCTACCTAGACAAAGCATGAGTCGGTACAGGTCTTGCCACATTTCTCTAGTAAACGAGTTCATCGACCTCTCCGCACTTTATCTGACTAAATCTTTCTCATATCAGCAAGCGATGTGTAGTCGCCATATTCTTCAACGCCTAGGGTCTCACAAAGTTGATCCCAGGTTTCATCGATATAGTCCAAGTTATCTTGGTCCTCTTCATCAAGATCGCTTATCTCTTCTGCGATATTAATTCTTTGGGCAAGAGGCAACCCAATGTCGTTATATTCGATGAATTCGGCAAGTGATTCATCACTCGAGTGATTCGTAGCTACATCAGAGAGAATCGCACATTTTGTAAAGAAGCTTGAAGAGAAATTTGCTGAAAGTACTTTAGTTAGAAGTTCTTGACCATACCCTGGAGTGTTGGAATCTATAAACCAAGGAACCGAGCCAGCAAGTTCTTCAGCAGACTTTCCAGCTTCAAAATTACAGTCGTAAATAACGACATCCCAAACAGTTTGTAGCATTATTCCATCATCTTCTAAAGCTACTTTTTTAAGATCTTCACTGATTTCATTTCCGTACTCTTCTGTATATTTATAATCCGCATCTATAAAGTCTGAGTGATAGTCAAACTTCATTTTACCTGGATATCCAAGTGCATCGATTCGTAACTTAGGCTCTTCGGTGAATTCATCAAACTTGTCGCCTCTTTGCCATTTAGTAATGTCATGAGGGGGTTCAAGGAATTCGGGATAAACGTAAAAAACCTTGAGAAGCGATACTTGAAGCACTTTTGTTGAGTCAGCGCTGTTGTAGTTCTCTTTGTAAAATACTCTCATGATATCTCCGATATTCAGGGCCTTCTAAAGTTTTCATCAGCGCCATGCTGTTTTATAGACTTTAGATTAACTTTGTGTAGATAAGAGTAATCACAGATTAGATCGTAATAGCGCCAGTCATCTTCGATTCCTTGCATGTGCCAAGACTCATGGAGGGTTTCTACTAACTGATTAAAAGTTAGCAGAATATAGAAATTTATAAAGTTAGAAAAGTCCTTGTTATCACTTTTTATTTGTGGGGCAACAATACTTTTCCAATAATCTAGGTACGCAAAGTCAGAGCTTTCAAGTTCCTGTAAAATAGGTGCATTCCGTTTTAACTTCAAATAGGCATCAACTAGATCAAATTGGGGTTCTAGAAATTCAACTGGGACCTTTTCTTGAGTTTTACTAATCTCAATCAAGCACGTTAAGTATTTCGTGACATCAAGCTCTAATGAAGGATTGATTCCCATTTTTTTTACCCCCAATAGTTCTTTTAAAGCTAGAGCATTGGTTGGAAATCTACTTTCACCAATTCATAAAAGCAAGGTATTTAGTTCAATTCTGCCTCCAATCAAAACTTTTAAAGTTTTGTCAGTCGGGTCTGCTATAATCGCTACATACAGTTAACAAAGGAGGCAAAAATGAGTTCAACAACTACTCAATTGCGCTCCATGCACCGTTTCACCACGCTCAACCCGCTTACTCTCAGCTAGTTCGCTACACGCAAGGCCGCCAATCCAGGCCTTACCAAATCTGCGGTTCCAGCCCAGCTAAATCGGCTGGCAATCCCCGCAAAGCACTCGACTTAAGCAATCTAAAGAAGCAGTTAATTGCCTTCTTTTCAGACCACTTTTGCCGACCTCACTAAGTAACTCGCATTTCAGTAATCCGCTTTTCTAGCGATATCTGAAACCTTCAAAAATACTTTCGACCCATTTGTCTGGTTAACCAGACAGCCCTCTAGCTAAATAAGGAGTTTTAAATGATAGTTAAAG
>CAIXTG010000156.1 GCA_903922325.1 uncultured Actinomycetes bacterium | reverse complement strand
TCGGCCAGCTTTAGCTGACTCGCGCAGATGCGGAATCGCTGCTTGCGAAGTTAAAAAGGTGCCGCGCACATTGACGTCAAACATTAGGTCAAAGCGCTTTGCTGGAGTTGCCTCAGTTTTAGTTAAATTAATCGCGCTGGCATTGTTGATCAAAATATCTATGCCACCGAACTCTGCTGCCGCTTTTGCAATTGAAGCTTCAATCTGAGCCTCGTCGCGCAGGTCGCATTGAATTGGAAGTGCGACTCCCCCAGCAGCTTCGATCTCTGCAGCCGCTGAATAAATTGTGCCCGGTAGTTTTGGATTAGTTTCGGCAGTCTTCGCTGCAATTGCAACGGAAGCGCCATCGCGGGCTGCTCTCAACGCGATCGCTAAACCGATTCCGCGGGATCCGCCAGTAATAAAGATTCTCTTTCCGGCCAGTGACATTATTTACCTTTCTTACTCATGAAGTTCATAAACGCCATCATGGCCTCTTCGGATTGAAGTGCCATTGCAAAAATTTGGAATTCAGCTTTCATTACGGCCGAAACTGCATCATGCTTACTGGCCTTTAGAAGTGCTTTTGTATTAATAATTGCCTGGGGTGGTTGTGCCGCAATTTGGCTCGCGACTAATTGTGCTTGTTCATATACATCAGGCGCAATCGTGGTGACCAAACCCATCTCCTTGGCATCTTCGGCGGTGAAGGATTCACCAGTTAAGAAGATCCGGGCTGCACGTTGATAACCAACTAGTGCCGGAAAAAGATAAGTTGAACCAGCCTCTGGTACTAACCCCAGCGAAGTGAACGGCATGGAAAAGTTTGCAGTTGGTGAAGCCAAGACCACATCGCAATGGAGCAACATTGTTGTGCCAACGCCAACTGCATTACCTTTTACAGCAGCCAAAAGCGGCTTTGGAAATTCCAAGAGTGAATTTAGGAAAGTCATCACCTCTGAATCTCCGCCAGTTGGTGGAATCTCCATAAAATCTTTGATGTCATTACCCGCTGTGAAGTGATCACCCTCGCTCGTAATGATGACTGCACGAATACTGAAATCTCCGGCAGCTTCGTTTAGACCCTTGGCGAGCGCCCCATACATTTCTCTAGTCAGGGCATTCATTTTCGCGGGCCGATTGAGGCTGAGTGTTAGCACTCCATCGGGGCTTTTAGTCGAGATCACATCCATCATGAGCCTAAGCATAGGGTTACTTCCGAGTATTTCGGAGTAGCCTGACCATGACGGAGAGGTCACAACAATGGTCAGAGATATCACGATAAGTTCGCGCGAATTATCCCCATTCGAACGTTTGGTTTTGGAACTACTTTGCGAAGGCAAAACTAATGGGGCTATCGCTATTGATACCGGTCACACTGAGAAAGTAATTGAAAATACCGTCAGTCGAAGCGCCCATGTATTTGGTATCAAAGCGGATGTAAATACAAATTTACGAGTCTTACTAGCTCTTGCCTATCGTACACATTATGGCGATCAAGCTTTTGAAAAACTCGGTGTTGCCTGTTCGCATCTAGAAGTTGGTCCAGATGGTCGGCAAATCTGTAACCTGCATAACGATTAATTCAAAATAATTATCTAAGTTTGAAATCGAGAGTGATGGCACTCAGCAATATTTCCTGAGTGCTGCCTCATAAGTAATTCTTCAATTCTCACATTGCACCAAGATGTAATTACCTCGTACTCGAAATCGAGTGCCTAAGAGGGAGAGAATTAAAGATGAAACGCAAAACTTTTGACAAGATTGTCACATTTGTAGGATTCGGATTATCTGGATTATTGCTTGTCGCAGCAGGATTACTTAACTGGGGCGCAACTTTCGCAACTGGCGCCGTTGGAGATCAACTAGCAGCTCAGAAAATCTCAATTCCCGGAAACACCGGAGATCCAGATGCATCTAAAGATGTAGTTGACTTCTTTGCTGCAAATGCGGACAAGATCATGACTACTGGAAAACAAGCTCAAATGTATGCCGATCATTACATTCAATTCCATTTGAATGCAATGCCAACATATGCAGAAGCATCAAATGCTAGTCGCGTAGCAACTGGTCGTGCGGCCGCCGATCCAACCAACGCTGATTTGCAGGCCGATTCTGAAAAGAAAGCGGCAATTGTTGAAAGTGTGTTCAAAGGTCAATCACTGCGCGGAATGTTGCTTAACGCATATGCGTTTTGGGAGCTAGGACAGATTGCCTCAATTTCAGCGCTAGCTGCATTAGTTGGAGCACTACTGATGTTGTTGTTATCAATTGCAGGGTTAATTCATATTCGTCGCACCTCCGAGGATGCGACGATTTAACCCTCAACTCTCCGTGAGGGAAACAAATCACCCCCTAGACCGTAAGGTCTAGGGGGCGATTCTCTTTAATAAACTAGCCGCGATTCTCTTTTTAAATCTAGATTCTTAGCGTTCGATCTTTCCGCTAATGAAATCTTCAGTCTTAACATGAGCTTGCTCATCGGTGTATTGCACCGGAGGTGTCTTCATGAAATAGCTAGAAGGTGACAATAGAGCGCCACCGATCTTGCGATCAAGACCGATCTTTGCGCAACGAAGCGCATCAATGATTACACCAGCTGAGTTTGGTGAATCCCAAACTTCTAGCTTGTACTCAAGATTTAGTGGAACATCACCAAATGCGCGACCTTCGAGGCGAACATAGGCCCACTTACGATCATCTAGCCATGGAATGTAATCCGATGGTCCGATGTGAACATTCTTCTCGCCCATATCGTGATCGAGTTGTGAGGTTACTGAGTTGGTCTTTGAAATCTTCTTAGACTCTAAACGATCGCGCTCTAACATGTTCTTAAAGTCCATGTTTCCACCAACGTTTAATTGGTAGGTGCGATCTAGGTGAACGCCACGATCCTGGAACAACTTGGCCATGATGCGGTGCGTAATTGTCGCGCCAACTTGACTCTTGATGTCATCGCCCACAATTGGAAGACCGGCATCTTCGAATTTCTTAGCCCATACTGGGTCTGACGCGATGAAGACAGGAAGTGCGTTAACGAATGCGCAACCAGCATCAATTGCACATTGTGCGTAGTACTTAGCAGCTGTTTCAGAGCCAACAGGTAGGTAACAAATTAGAACATCAACTTGTTCTTCTTTAAGAACAGCAACTACATCTACCGCTGGCGCATCTGACTCAGTAATTGTCTCGCGGTAATACTTACCGAGACCATCATTTGTAACACCGCGAAGAACTGGAACTCCAGTCTTAGCAACATCACTAAACTTGATGGTGTTGTTCTCGCTGGCCCAAATGGCATCAGCTAAATCTAAGCCGACTTTCTTGGCATCAACATCAAAGGCTGCAACGAACTTAACGTTGCTGATGTGATAGCTGCCGATGGTTGCATGCATAAGGCCAGGAATTTCCTGATCAAGGGCTGCATCTTTGTAGTAGGTCACGCCTTGCACCAATGAGTTAGCGCAGGTTCCAACGCCTACAATTGCGACTCGGAGATCGCCTTTACCGGTTGTGATATTCACGTTATTTCCTCTCGGTTTTGATCATGTCTTCCAGCCAAACAATTTCTCGTTCTGCTGATTCAAGAGAGTGACGTCGCCACTCCTCTAGGTATTTATCGATTCCAATTGGCGACTTCTCTAGCTCGCCTCGAAGAATCTCGGCCTTCTCTTTAAGACGTCGATGACGCCCTTCTAAAATTCTTACCCGGTTGTTAGTAGAAGTTGGACTAAAGAAAGCGAAGCGAACTTCGAATCCTTCGTCTTCCCAAGTATCTGGACCTACTGTGTCGGTTAGCTTTTCAAAGCGATCTCGTCCTTTTTCAGTAAGCCCGTAAACAATGCGCGAACGACGTGGGGTCGCGGCCTCGGTTGATTCTTCAATCAATCCGGCCAGCATCATGCGCTTTAGTTGTGGGTAGAGCACTGAAAATGAGAGAGCTCGAAAAGGTCCATAGATAGCAGTTAGGCGCTTTCGCAGTTCATAGCCATGAAGGCTGTTCTGCGAAAGAAGCCCCAGAAGAGCGAACTCGAGTGATTCACTACGTGAGCGCACGACTTCCCCTTCCTGCTGTAATTAGTCTGTCCAATATATCTGATGTATATATCTATTCGATATATCGATGCGATAGTTAAACCGATTTTCAGCCTGAGCGCAACCCAAACACGCTCATTCGGAGGGGTTCCGAGATTTCTGAGAACTCGCCGTGTGACCTATGCGACTTACTAGTGGGTCGGATTTACCCTCTTTTTAGCGCCTTCAAACCTCTTGGAGGCCATTAGGAAGGGCCTATTTCAATATGTCTCTACTTACTTGGAAAATGCATGGCGATGGCAAGAGCATTGCTGCCGGTGCCGTGGTTTCAACTGATGAACGCCTGAGCTGGCCACGCACCATCGGTGTCGGCTTACAGCATATTGCAGCTATGTTCGGTGCGACCTTCTTGGTCCCAATCATCACTGGCTTCCCACCAACGACCACACTTTTCTTCTCTGGCGTAGGCACAATTCTATTTTTAATTATTACTGGAAATAAATTACCTAGCTACTTAGGTTCATCTTTTGCATTCCTCGGACCAATTGGCGCCGCTATGGCTGCGAATGCAACTGGCGGAATGGCTGCAGCTCTTGGTGGAATCGTATTCACTGGCGCCGTACTTGCTGCAGTTGGTTTTGCAGTTAAGGCCGCTGGTATCGGTTGGATCAACTGGTTGATGCCACCTGTTGTAACAGGCACCATCGTTATGGTGATTGGTTTTAATTTAGCTGGCGCTGCAAAAGGTAACTTCACTGCAGACCCACTAATCGCAATCATCACATTGGGCAGCATTGGTTTGTTTACGGTTATGTCTAAAGGCTTTATGAGCCGTATTAGCATTTTCCTTGGCCTAGTTGTCGGTTACGTGGTTTCGCTAGCTATGGGTGATGTAAAAACTGACGGAATCAAGGCTGCGGAATGGTTTGCGCTTCCATCATTTACTTCACCTACCTTTGACATGAGCATCATGATTCTGTTCTTACCTGTTGTGTTAGTACTCATCGCAGAAAACGTTGGTCACGTTAAAGCTGTTTCAGCAATGACTGGCAAGAATCTTGATGATCAAATGGGTAACGCACTTATGGCCGATGGTGTTGCAACAACTCTGGCCGGCTTTGGTGGCGGTTCTGGAACAACAACTTATGCTGAAAACATTGGTGTAATGGCCGCGACTCGGGTTTACTCAACAGCTGCTTACTGGATCGCTGGTATCGGCGCAATTGGTCTTTCACTATCACCAAAGTTTGGAGCAGTACTTAGTGCTACTCCAGCGGGTGCACTCGGTGGCGTATCAACTGCACTTTTCGGAATGATCGGCATCCTTGGTGCCCGTATCTGGATCGAAAACAAAGTTGATTTCGCCAATTCCACAAACCTTTTGATCGCATCGTCTGCGCTCATTATTGGTATCGCTGACTACTCATGGACTAGAGGTGATTACACATTTACTGGCATCGTAAATGCGACCCTGGTAGCGGTAATCGGCTATCGAGTACTCAACGCGATTGCAGAAGCGCGTAAGTAAACCTAGAAAATCTGTCTAGCCAAAAGGGGCCGGGAAACCGGTCCCTTTTGCATTTCCCCAGCGATACTGCTGCTAAGCATTAGAATCACCAAATGGTTATTCCATCGCGCCTCATTGAATACATCATTGCCGCGATGATTATTATTTTGGCCCCTGGGCCAAGTGTTCTTTTTGTAATCGCAAGAGCAATCGCATGGGGTCGCAAAGTTGCCGTCGTTACCGTAGCTGGAAACGTCACTGGCGCTTTTGTACTCTCTTCTCTAGTGGCTTTTGGTTTAGGGCCAATTCTGCAACGTTCTGATTTAGCTTTTGTTGCCGTGCAATGGGGCGGCGGACTTTATTTGGTTTATCTCGGCATCGATGCAATCCGTAAGCG